>NZ_QQWY01000014.1:0-118727 GCF_003950455.1 Sphingomonas sp. ABOLE | reverse complement strand
GTTCGACCCCGCCCCCGGCTTTGCCGATGCCGTGAAGCGCGATCGCCTCGCCGCCTGGATCCGTTCGCTCCCGCCGCCCTATGCCGGCTATGACGGGCTGGAGAAGGGCCTGGTCGCCTATCGCGCGATCCTCACCGCGGGCGGCTGGCCCAAGCTCGCGCCCGGCCCGGATCTCGCCAAGGGTGCCAGCGGCGCGCGCGTGAAGGCGCTGCGCAAGCGGCTCGCCGTCGAGGACAAGCAGGTCGCGACCAGCGGCGACGTGTTCGACCAGAACCTCCAGGACGCGGTGCTCCGCGCGCAGCGCCGCTACGGCCTGCGCCCGACCGGCGTCGTCTCCACCGGCACGCTCGCCGCGCTCAACGTGCCCGTGGAGGCGCGCGTCCGCCAGATCATGGCGAACATGGAGCGCTGGCGCTGGCTGCCGCAGACGCTGCCGGCCAAGCGCATCCAGGTGAACATCGCCGCCGCGGTGATGACCGTGTTCGAAGGCGATAGCCCGATCGCCTCGATGAAGGCGGTCACCGGCCGCCCGGGCAACGAGACGCCGATGCTCCAGTCGCGCATCCACTCGATCGTGCTCAACCCGCCGTGGAACGTGCCGAGCGGCATCGCGGCAAAGGAGCTGTGGCCCAAGGGCGCCGCCTATCTGAAGGCGCATGGCTATCGCGTGATCGGCACCGGCCCGGATCGCCGCCTGCAGCAGGAATCGGGCCCGCGCAGCGCGCTCGGCCGCTACAAGTTCGACTTCGACAACCCGTATGCCGTGTATCTGCACGACACCCCGGTCCAGTCGGGCTTCAACAGCTATAGCCGGCTTGACAGCCATGGCTGCGTCCGCCTGGAAAAGCCGGGCCCGCTCGCCGAGCTGCTGCTCAAGAACGATCCGGAATGGCAGCCCGAGGCGATCGCCGCGCAGCTGGAAGGCACCAAGACGGTGCGAGTCCGCCTCGCCGATGCCGACCAGGTCGCGGTCTATCTGCTCTACTGGACCGCCTTCGCGAGCGGCGACGGCACGATGAACTTCCGCGACGATCCCTATAACTGGGACAAGCTGCTCGCCGAGAAGATCGAATCGCGCGCGGCGGTCAGCGTCGCCACCGCCTCCTGAACCCGAACGCCAAGGAAACACCCATGAAGCTGCGCACTTTCGCGATCCTGGCCGGCGCCGGCCTCACCCTCGCCGCCTGCGGGAGCAAGGACGAGGGCCCGAGCGCGCCCGACGCCAACGTCACCGAGATCACCGTGCCGGAGACCCCGGCCGAGGTGAACGTGTCGACCCAGGAGCCCGCCGCCGTCGAGCCGGTCAACGCCGCGCCCGTACCCGAGGCGACCCCGACCGAGAAGCCGGCACCGTTCAGCGACCGCGAGCAGACCGAGTCGGACGCCGCCGCCACCGGCATGACCTCGCGCATCGATCGCAACGCCGACAGCGAGAACCAGGAAAAGAAGCAGCAGTAAACGGGAAAGACGGCGCGTCCGCGGTTAGCGGGCGCGCCCCTCGTTGAGCGCCGAACGGCCTTCGCTCACCCGGGCGAGCAGCAGCTCGAGATGCTCGAGCGAATAGCCCGAGGCATGGAAGGCGGCGATTTCCTGCTTCGGCAACGCATAGCCCTTGTGCCAGGCGAGCACGGCGATGCGGCGCAGCGCCTCCAGCTTGGAGTCGGCCAGCCGCGAGCTCGCCCTGTCGCCGCCGAAGAAGATCGCCAGGAAGCGCGCCCAGCGGCTCGGCGCCTCCAGCGAGGACAGCCGATCGCGCTGCGCGATCGCCACGACCTGCCATTCCAGCGCCGTCAGTTCGGCAACCGCCTGCGTCGAGGCGGGCTGACGGTCGAAGCCGGTTAGATCGAGATACGCCATCGCCTGCACTCCCTATATGCAGCGGATGCAGGCCTCCCCGAGACGACGCCAAAAGGCATCGCCGGCCGTTCCGCGAAATATGTTCCACCTTGACCCCGCGCCGGAACTGCCGAGGGATCGCCCCTTCGTTCCGCCGCGAGAACTACCGGTATATCCCGGCTCCCTGAACCCACGCTGTCCACTTGGCGCGCGGGTCGTTTCGGTATGCTTCCCCATCTAGGCCCGTGCGCCGTACCGTCAAGCCAAAATCGTACTACACAGTACTACAATTTACATCGTCGCTTTGCTGTTGCCGATTTGCCGCAGCGCAGCGCCCGCCACGCGCATGATGCGAAGATGAACCCGTGCCTACAAACCAGTTCAGGCTTCGGATGCCTCGACTCGCATAATCCTTCTCCATCGACAGGAGAAAGGACATCCCCATGAAACTGGTTCAATGGATCGCCGCCGCCAGCTTCGTCGCCACCGGTGTGGTCGGCGCCACTGCCGCCCAGGCGCAGGACTGGCGCTATCGCGACCATCACGAGCGCCGCTGGGATCGCCACGATCGCTGGGATCGCCATCGCGGCTGGGATCGCGGCCGCCACTATGGCTGGGATCGCGGCCCGGGTTGGCACCGTGCCGGCTATGGCTATCGCAGCCGCACCGTCTGCTGGAACGAATGGCGCCATGGCCGCCGCATCGAGGTCTGCCGCCGCCGCTGACGGCTCACGGAGCGCCCGCAGGAGGAGGCGGGCGCTCCGGGTCTTCGACCAGCGGCAGCATCAGCACGAAGCGCGCCCCCATGCCGGGCGCGCTGTCGACGATCAGGTCGCCGCCCATCGCCCGGGCGAGCCGCCGCGCGATGTAGAGCCCCAGCCCGCTGCCGCCCGGCTCGGCCGGATCGACCCGCGCGAACTTCTCGAAGATGCGTGCCTGGTCGTCGAGCGCAATGCCCTTGCCCTGATCGGCGACGATCACGCAGCCCATGCCGCCCTCGCTTTCGAGCCGGATCCACACCGCCGCACCGCGCGGGCTGTAGCGCAGCGCATTGCCGATCAGATTGACCAGCACCTGCAGCGCCCGGCGAAACTCGCCGCGCACCCGCAGCACCGCATCGGGTCCGGGACGATCAATGCGGACCCCCGCCTCGCCCGCCCGCACCGCCAGCAGCCCCGCCGCGCGCCGCGCGACATCGGCCAGGTCGATCGTCGAGCGCGTCATCGCGAAATCGTCGCGCTCGATCGCCTGAAGGTCGACCAGATCCTCTACCAGCGCGAGCAGATGCCGCCCGGCGCTGGCGATATCGTCGGCGTACCCCGCATAGTCGCCGCGGATCGGCCCCTCGCCCTGCGCGCCGATCGCATCGGCATTGGCGATGATCCGCGCGAGCGGCCCGCGCAAAGCCCGCTCCAGCCGCTTGCCGAAGGCGCGCGGGAAGCCGCTCCCGGCGACCGGCGACACGGGACGCGGCGAGTCGACGCCCTCGCCGTCCAGCACCCGCGCGGCGCCGATGAAGCCGGCGAAGCGGCCCAGCGGGTCGTGCCGGGGGGTCGCGGCGAGCCGCACCATCCGCCCGGTCCCGCGCACCTCCGCACGCTGCCCGTCGAACCGCGCCTGGGCGGAGACGGCCGAAAGGATCGGCAGCTGACCGGCATCGTCCTGTGCCAGTGCGAACAGCCGGGTAAGCGGCTGGCCGAGCATTTCGCGGATGTCGAAGCCGTGCCGCTGGCCCGCCTCCGGCGAGAGAAACGTCAAGCGCAGCGCGCCATCGGTCTCCCACAGCCAATCGCCCGCGGCGCTGAGAAAATCGCCTTCGCGCGCAGGATCACCGGCCGGGCGCCAGGCCGGGCGCACACGCCATCCGCTGACTTCCAGCCGCACGCCGCCGCGATCGGGCCCGGCGCGCACCCATAGATCGATCTCTTCCTCCCCGTCCGCCGCGACGACGCTGCGCGAGATGGCGATGCCCAGCCGATAAGCGAGCTGCGCGACCGCGGCGACGCCGGGCAGCGCCAGCGGTGCACCGATCTCGCCGCCGGCACGGTCGTTGAGCGCGCGCAGCCGGGGTTCGGCATCGATCAGCCGCCCGCTGGCATCCAGCCGCGCCACCGCCAGCGGCACCACCGGATCGAGCGAGGGGATGGCGATCACCGCGCGCGCACCCCGCGCAACGCAGCCCGCGCTTCGCGATAGTCGGGGGGCAGCCGCAACTCGGCGAGCAGGTCACGCGCCTTGTCGACATTGAGCGCGGCAAGCAGGTCGATCGAATCCGCCAGCGCGGCAAGATCGCGCCGGGGATCGGCGTCGCTGAGCAGGAAGCAGAGTTCGGCGATGGCCTCGCGCGGCAGATCGAGCGCGTGGAGCACCAGCAGCAGCCGCTCGGCACCGGGATCGAGCAGCAGCGCGCGCGCATCGGCGAAGGCGATGTTCGCCGCTTGCGCCAGCACCGCCAGGAACAACGCTACGTGCCGGTCGCGCAGGGCTTCGAGCAGCACGCGGGCGCGTTCGCGCTGCTCGGGGGCGATCGCCGCGGCGAGGCGGAGCGCCACCGCCTCGACCTGCTCCTCGGCGCAGCGCTCGGCCAGCGCGCATTCGGCCGCGACCGCGGCGCAGAGCGCCTCGTCCAATGCCACGCCCGCCAGGGATCCCGCTTGCTCGCGCATGGCCGATGCAACCCACCAAAGCAGCCGGTGGTGCAAGGTTAACGGCAGCCGCCACCGTCCCGCTTCAGGACTCCGCGCCCGGCTCTCGGCGAGCAGCAGCGCCCGGGCGGCGTCCGACAGTTCGGGCGCCGGGTGCTCGGCGAGGCGGCCGAGCAGGCTGGGGCGCGCCGGATGCTCGGCCGCGCGATGGGACAAGCCCGCTGCGAGATGGTCGATGCGGATCCGGGCGAGCAGTTCGTCGACGAGCGCCCGGTCCGCCGCCAGCCCGGCGGCGTGGAGCAGCGGCAGCGTCGGGCCGATGCCGGGAAAGCCCTCCGGTACCACCGCGCGGCGGAGGCCTTTTTCGATCGAACCGACGATCTGATCGAGCGCGATCAGCATCGCGGTACGGGTCCGCTCGTCGAGCCGCAGGCTTTCGGGGATCGTCAGGTCGCGTGCGGTTGCTGCGCCCAGCGCGCGCTCGTGGCCCGCCGCTGCCGCTGCGCGCGCCAGCAGATCCTGGGCGTCGATGGCCGGGCCACCACGCGGTTCGGGAGCGCCCTGCGCCATGCCTCAACGACATAGCGCAGCTAGCTTAATCGGAGGCTAAGACTTGCCGCGCAGGCTTTCGATCGCCCCGGTCAGAGTCGCGAAGGCATAGACCGTCACCGCCGCCAGCCCCAATGTCGCGTGGCCGACCAGCGCGAAGGGCGTGAAGACGAGCATCTGCGCCGCTGCATTCGCCCACCAGCGCCGACGCGGCACGGGCACGCGCTCGGCGAGCAGCTGCAGCCCGACGCCGCCCGCCGCGAGCAGCAGCGGCGTCGCATTGCCGATCGCGCGGAACTCACGCCAGCCGCCCGCTGCCAGCAGCAATACGAACAGGCCGAGGATCGCGACTTCGATCTGGCGCGCGCGCGGCTCCTCGCCGCGCAGCGCCGCGTGCGAGGCGGCGGTCGCAAAGGCCAGGGTCGCGAGCAGCGCCACCAGCGCGCCGATCCCTTCCCAGCCCGCCAGCACGGTGAGCAATGCGGCGACCGACACCACGCCGCCGAGCGCCAGCGGCGCCCAGTCGGGGATGTTGCGCGCCATCATCTGCGGCAGCACGAGCCGGGCGGCAGGGCTGAACACCCAGCGATCGGCCCAGAGCGTGCGGCGGTCGCTCAGCGCCACCAGCACCGCGTCGTTGCGGGCAGCCAGGCCCTCGCCGCTCCGCTCCACGGCATGGCCGGCACGCGCCCAGCCCGGCGCCAGCGGCACCTGCAGCGCGCCCGATTGCGCGGCGACGCGGAGCAGCGCCGACTGGAAGTCGTAATCCTCGGGCATCGCGGCGATATGGGCGAGATGCCGCGTCTCGATCCGCGCGATGCCGGCCCAGCAATGCCGCATGTCGAGCCGCTCGATCGCGGCGGGCGATTCGGAATCGTCGGTCACCAGCAGCGCGGCGTGCGGCTCGGCCGCCATCCGCTCCATCACCGGGTCGATGGTGACCAGCCCGTCGGCCAGCACCAGCACATCGGCATCGCGCAGCACCTTCTCCGCCGCTTCTTCGGCCGAGCGGACGATATCAACCTTGAGCCGCCCGCGCCCCGCCCGCTCGATCGCGCCGAGGAATTGCGGGGTCACCTTGCCGACCGCGACCAGCACCTGCTCGGCGCCGATCCCGGCGAGCAGGCGGATCTGGTATTCGAGCAGCGTCATGCCGCCGAACGGCAGGCTGGCGACCAGCGTGCCGGGGCGGTCCTGCGCCTCCTCCACCGCGAAGATCAGGCCGCAGAGCGCGCGTTCGGGTGCCACCATCGAGCCCTCCATCAGTAGAGCAGATGCGGCTGGCGTGCCGCGATCCAGGCCGCTTCGTCCGGCTGGGTCAGCGCGTCGAGATCGGCCGGCGTGGCGGCGGCATCGTCGACCCATGCGCGCAGGCCCGGGCCGCCGTTGATCACGTCGATCGCGAGCTTGTCGAAGACATATTCGTACGGGAAATCGCGCCAGAGGTCGTAGTCCGGGTACAGCGCGCGGATCGCCTTGAACGCCAGCGCCTGCACCCGCCAGGGGCGGAAGGCCTGGTGGTCGTAGCTCGGCCCCTCGGCATGGAGGAACACGCCCGCGCAGAGCTGGCCGACATGCTTGTGGAAGGTCGGCTGGAACCACATGTCGCGCAGCGTGCAACCGGCGAGCCATTCGGGGGCGAGGCGCTGCATCTCGGCGATCACCGCGCGTGCATCGATGTCCGGCGCGCCGAACAACTCGAGCGGGCGCGTGGTGCCGCGCCCCTCGGACAGCGTCGTGCCTTCGAGCATCACCGTTCCGGCATAGGCCCGCGCCATGTTGACGTTGGCGGCATTGGGGCTCGGGTTGATCCAGGGGCGCTCGGCCGGCCAGCCATAGCCGGGCCCCGTCTCGGGCTCCCAGCCCTGCATCGCGATCACGCGATACTCCACGTCCAGGCCATAATGCGCGAGGAACCAGTGGCCGAGTTCGCCCAGCGTCATGCCGTGGCGCATCGGCATCGGCCCGGCGCCGACGAAGCTTTCCCAGCCCGGCAGCAGCGTCAGCCCCTCGACGGGGCGACCGGCGGGATTGGGGCGATCGAGCACCCACACCGCCTTGCCGTGTTTTGCCGCGGCTTCGAGCACGTAGAGCAAGGTCGTGACGAAGGTGTAGATGCGGCAGCCGACATCCTGCAGGTCGACCAGCATCACGTCGAACATGTCCATCGACGCGTCAGTGGGCCGGCGCACCTCGCCGTACAGGCTGAACACCGGTACGCCGTACTGCGGATCGGTGAAGTCCGGCGACTCCATCATATTGTCCTGCAGGTCCCCGCGCACGCCGTGCTGCGGGCCGAACACGGCCGAGATGGCTACGCCCGCCGCTACCAGCGCGTCGAGGCTGTGGGTCAGGTCCGCGGTGACCGAGGCAGGATGGGCGAGCAGCGCCACGCGCTTGCCCGTGAGGGCCGCACGCAGATCCGGTTCGGCGAGGAGGCGATCGATTCCGAAGAGCATGTCAGTCTGCTGGCGGCAGTTCGCCGACAAAGCAATCGGGATCGTGGAAATCCGGCGCATCGCCGCCATGACGCAACGCCCAATAGGATTTGGTGCCGTCCGTCTCCTCGATCACCGCGGTGATGCCGAGGCGGAGCGGACCCGTGCCGATGCCGGGAAGAGCGACGGAAAGGACCGTCTCGCCCTGCTGCCCGGCCAGCCGGATCGCCGGCGGCTCGGGCATTGCGAGGGGTGCCATGCCGTCGCGCCGCGCGGTGAACCGGTAGGCGGCCCATTGCCCCGAGGGCGCGAAGTTGAATTCGCGATAGGCCGGGGACTCGTCCGCCACGAAGAGTTCGAGGCAAGTCGTCCGCCACAGGCCGTCGGCGCGGACCGGCGGCGCACGTTCCGGAAGGCGCAACGCGCCCGGCGCTGCCACGATGCCATAGTTCAGGCGGAGCACGTCGCCGTCCCGCTGTAGGGCGCATCGAACCGACGAGACGGATCCGGGCGGCATCGCGGGGTGCGACAGCAGGGTATGATGCATGGCCCCCTCTAGCGCGGAAGCGGGGCCGTCGTCAGCACCAACCCGGCACTTGCCCGCACCGAAAGGCCATGGCAGCGCAACAATTCCTTCGTAGAGCCGCAGCCATGAAGTTTCTCCACACCTTCCACCTCGCCGCCTATTGCGACACCCTGCTCAGCTACACCCTCGCGCTGATCCTCGGCGCCGCGATCGGCGCGGAGCGGCAGTTCCGCCAGCGCACGGCGGGGCTGCGCACCAACGCGCTGGTGGCGCTCGGCTCGGCGGCGTTCGTCGACCTTGCCCAGCGCATCGCCGGCGACCTCGAGGCGGTGCGGGTGATCTCCTACGTCGTCTCCGGAATCGGCTTTCTCGGTGCGGGCGTGATCATGAAGGAGGGGATGAACGTCCGCGGCCTCAACACCGCGGCGACCTTGTGGTGCTCGGCGGCGGTGGGGGCCTGCGCGGGCAGCGACATGGCGGCGGAGGCCGCGACCCTGGCGGTGTTCGTCATCGCCGGCAACACGCTGCTGCGGCCGGTGGTCAACGCGATCAACCGCGTGCCGCTGGCCGGAGGCCAGGTGGAGGCGACCTATTTCGTCACCCTCACCACCGTCCCCGCCGAGGTCGACCGGCTGCGCGACCTGCTGACCGATCATCTCGAGCTGATGCGCTATCCCGTCGCCGAGATCGAGACGATCGAGCGCCCCGACGACCGAATCGAGCTGCGCGCCCGCCTCGTCTCCACCGCCGCGCTCGATGCCGAGCTCGACAGCATCATCGCGCATCTCGACAAGCGCCACGACGTCCAGCACGCCAGCTGGGAGCTGCAGACGCAGGACTGAGCGGCCGGGGATGACGCGGGCCCCGGCTTTGGCTATGCGCCCTCCCATCATGACCGAATACAGCTCCGATCTGCTCCGCCTGCTCGCCTCGCGCGGGTACATCCATCAGGTGACCGATGCCGAGGGCCTCGATGCGCTCGCCGCCAAGCAGATCGTGCCCGGCTATATCGGCTTCGATCCCACCGCGCCGTCGCTCCATGTCGGCAGCCTGGTGCAGATCATGCTGCTGCGCCGCCTCCAGCAGGCGGGCCACAAGCCGATCGTGCTGATGGGCGGCGGCACCGGCAAGATCGGCGACCCGAGCTTCAAGGACGAAGCGCGCAAGATGCTGACGCTCGACACGATCAGCAGCAACATCGCCTCGATCAAGACGGTGTTCGAGAATTTCCTGACCTTCGGCGACGGCCCCACCGACGCGGTGATGGTCGACAATGCCGACTGGCTCGACAAGCTCGAATATATCCCGTTCCTGCGCGACATCGGCCGGCACTTCTCGATCAACCGGATGCTGAGCTTCGATTCGGTCAAGCTGCGGCTCGATCGCGAGCAGTCGCTGAGCTTCCTCGAGTTCAACTACATGATCCTCCAGGGCTATGACTTCCTGGAGCTGTCGCGCCGCGCGGGCTGCCGCCTGCAGATGGGCGGATCGGACCAGTGGGGCAACATCGTCAACGGCATCGAGCTGTCGCGCCGCGTCGACGGCACCGAGGTGTACGGCGTCACCACCCCGCTGATCACCACGGCGGACGGCGGCAAGATGGGCAAGACCATGTCCGGCGCGGTGTGGCTCAACCCCGACCAGCTGCCGCATTACGACTATTGGCAGTTCTGGCGGAACACCGACGATCGCGACGTCGGCCGCTTCCTCCGCCTGTTCACCGATCTGCCGCTCGACGAGGTCGCCCGCCTCGAAGCGCTGGAGGGCGCCGAGATCAACGAGGCGAAGAAGATCCTCGCCAACGAAGCCACCGCCATGTGCCGCGGCCGCGCCGCTGCCGAGGAAGCCGCCGAAACCGCGCGCAAGACCTTCGAGGAAGGGGCCGCCGGCGGCGCACTGCCGACGCTGGCGGTCAGCGGCGGCAGCATCAGCGTGGTCGATGCGCTGGTCGGCTTGGGCTTCTGCGCCTCCAAGGGCGAGGCCCGGCGGCTGATCAAGGGCGGCGGCGCCCGCGTCGAAGGCGAGAAGATCGACGACGAGGCCGCGACCATCGCGGTCTCGGGCGAGGTCCGCCTCTCGGCCGGCAAGAAGCATCACGGGTTGCTGACGCCGCAGGGTTAACCCGGAGGCAGGCAAGAGCCTACGCCTTTCCCCCACAGGTCATCCCGGCGAAAGCCGGGTTGACGGGGCAGGTGCATGCGGCACGGTGCTGCCTTCACTCTGGTATCGACGCGGTTAACCAGCCTCGTTCCGCACCTGTTCACTGATCCAGGTTACCGTTTTCGCGGTCCTCCAGCGTTTGGAGAGGGGCGTGCGAGCGTGACGGGTGCCAAGCTGGCGAGCGCCGACGATCGTCTGGTGCATCGCGATGAAGTCGAGCATCGCACCCGTGCGGTGGGCCCCGACGCGCGCGCCGCTGCCTTCCTGATCGTCAACGTCTCGCCCCAAGGGCTGATGGCCCGCTGCGAAGCGCCGTTCGAGGCGGGCGACCTGCTCCGCATCCAGCTGCCGATCCTCGGCGAGACGGGCGCGGAGGTGCGCTGGGCATTGGGTGGCCGGATCGGCTGCCAGTTCCTCCAGCCGATCGCCGACCCCGACTATGTGCCGGTCGTCACCGCGATGCGCGCCCGCTGATCAGCCGGCGCGGAGCAGCCCCACCGCCGCATCGCGCTCGAACAGGTAGAGCGCCACCCGCGCCGCCTGCCCCCGCTCGCCCTTGAGCCCGCCGTCGCGATCGACCAGCAGCCGTGCATCGCCATTGGCCGCGGGCAGCAGCGCCCCCAGCATGTCCGGCTCGGCCAGGCGAAACTGCATGTCGCCCGATTGCCTTGTGCCGAGCAACTCGCCCGCGCCGCGCAGCCGCAGATCCTCTTCGGCGATGCGGAAGCCGTCATTGCTCTCGCGCATCAGCGCCAGCCGTGCGCGGGCGGTCTCGCTCAGATGGTTGCCGCGCAGCAGGACGCAGACCGAGCGCCCCCCGCCCCGCCCGACGCGGCCGCGCAGCTGGTGGAGCTGGGCCAGGCCGAAGCGATCGGCATGCTCGATCACGATCAGCGTCGCGTTGGGCACATCGACGCCGACCTCGATCACCGTCGTCGCGACCAGCACGCCGAGCTCGCCCGCCGAGAAGCGCGCCATCACCGCATCCTTCTCCGGCCCCTTCATCCGGCCATGGATCAGCCCGACCTTGCCGCCGAAATGCGCCTGCAGCTCGGCCGCGCGCGCCTCGGCGGCGGCGAGGTCGATCTTCTCGCTTTCCTCGACGAGCGGACACACCCAATAGGCCTGCCCGCCGCTCGCGAGGTGTCGACCCAGCCCGCCGACGACTTCGCCGAGCCGCTCCTCGGAGATCACGCTGGTCTCGATCGGCTGGCGGCCGGGCGGCATCTCGTCCAGCCGACTGACGTCCATCTCGCCATATTGGGCCAGCGTCAGCGTGCGCGGGATCGGCGTCGCGGTCATCACCAGCAGGTGCGGCGGACGTTCTGCTTTCGCCTGGAGCATCATCCGCTGGGCGACGCCGAAACGGTGCTGCTCGTCGACCACCACCAGCCCCAGGTCGCGATAGGTCACGCCCTCCTGGAAAATCGCGTGGGTGCCGATCAGGACGTCGATCTCGCCGGCCGCCAGCCCCATCAGCGTTGCCTCGCGCGCCTTGCCCTTGTCGCGGCCGGTGAGGATGGCGACATTCACCCCCATCGGGCCAAGCGTGCGGCTGAGCGTCTCGTAGTGCTGGCGTGCGAGGATCTCGGTTGGCGCCAACAGCGCGCCCTGCGCGCCCGCCTCGGCGGCGATCAGTAGTGCCATGGTCGCCACGAGCGTCTTGCCCGAACCGACATCGCCCTGCAGCATGCGCAGCATCGGCTGGGTCTGCGCCATGTCGCCCTCGATCTCGGCGATCGTGCGGCTCTGCGCGCCGGTCGGGGCATAGGGCAGCTTCAGCTTGTCGCGCAGGCGGCCATCGCCGGCGAGCGGACGCCCGCGCTTGGCCCGCGCCTCGCCGCGGACCAGCAGCAGCGCCAGCTGGTTGGCGAACACCTCGTCATAGGCGAGCCGCTCGCGTGCCTTGGCGTCGGCAGGGTCGGCATGGATGCGCGCGATCGCCTCGCGCCAGTCCGGCCAGCCCTTCTGCGCCTTGAGGCTGGGCTCGATCCACTCGGGCAGCGCGGGCGCGCGCTCGATCGCCTGCGCCGCGAGTGCCGCGATCCGCTTGGAGGTGATGCCTTCCGAACAGGGATAGATCGCCTCGCGCCCGCCGATGCTCTCGACCTGGTCGAGCGGCAGGACATGGTCCGGATGGACCATCTGCAGGTCCTGCCCATAATGTTCGAGCTTGCCCGAAACCCAGCGCGGCTCGTTCAGCGGCAGCAGCTTCTTGGCCCAGCCCGAGCTTCCACCGAAATAGACGAGGCTGACGTGATTGCCGTGGGCGTCGACCGCCTGCACCCGCGCCGGCGAGCGCGGTCCGCCGCCGAAGCGATATTGCACGGGCGTCAGCGTGATCGCGATCACCTTGCCCGAATCGGCCATGTCGAGTTCGTCGCGCGGGATCCGATCGACGAATCCGGTCGGCAGGTGGAAGGCGACGTCGACCACCCGCGCCAGCCCCAGCTTCTCCATCGGTTTGGCCAGCGCCGGGCCGATGCCCTTCAGCGCAGTGACTTCGGCGAACAATGGGTTGAGGAGCTCGGGACGCATCGCCCCGCCCTATCGTGCGGCGGGGCGGCTGACAAATGGCGCTGCGCTGGTCGCAGCGCCCTTGCCGTGGTTCAGGCGTTGAGGAAGATCGGGCTGTGGCTGGCGAGCGCGGCTTCGATCGCCATCACGACTTCCGGCACCGAAGAGCCGATCACGACTTCATGATCCTTGCCGAACGAAATCACGCCGACATCCTCACCGGCCATGTTGATCGTGCTGACCGTGCGCACTGCCGCGATGTTGACGAGCATCGGCTCGCCGTTGATCGACTTCAGCATCACGAAGCGCAGTTTATTGGTCAAAGTGTCGCTCATCGTACCCTAGCCTTTTACCCCAAAGAGATTCCGACCCTAGCCCCCCTCGGTTAACAAGCCTTCCACATCTCTACCCGGAAGACCACGCTGGCCTTTCGCCAGCGGCATCCCTATCTGCCGGGCTCGTGATCAACCCCGTGTCGGCCGCGCCCTGGCGCGCTGCCGTCCGTTTGCCGTTGGGAAAGCCCACATGGACCGAGAAACCCGCCTCAAGCGCCTCCGCTTCCGCAGCTGGCACCGCGGCACCAAGGAAGCCGATCTGCTGATCGGCGGCTTCTTCGACCAGCATGGCGAAGGCTGGTCCGACGAAGAGATCGCGCTGTTCGAGGCGCTGCTGGAAGAGCAGGACGTCGACATCATGGCCTGGGCGATGGGAACCGACACCGCCCCGGAGCGCTACCGGGGCACGATCCTCGATGCGCTGAAGACGCTGAACTACGTGCCTATTTCCGAGTGATTTTGACCTGACGGTTCATCCTCACCCTCCCGGCGCTTCGCGCCTCCCTCCCTCTCCCAAAGGGAGAGGGAATTAGTGCCTCTCCCTTTTGGAGAGGAAGGGGACCCGCCGCCGGAGGCGGTGGGAATGGTGAGGGTGACCGCACCGCTGATCGACGCGAGACCCCATGCCCGACCTGAAGACGATCCTTTCCGCCAAGCACCCGCTGACGCTCGCCGGCGTGCCGAGCGGCTTCCTGCCCTGGATGCTGGCCGATGTCGCCCGCGCCAGCCGGATGGCGGTGTTCGTCGCCGCCGACGAGGCGGGCATGCGCGCGGTGGCGAGCACCGCAACCTTCTTCGCGCCCGAGCTGGAGGTGCTCAGCTACCCCGCCTGGGACTGCCTGCCCTATGACCGCGCCAGCCCGACGCTGCGGGTGATGGCCGAGCGGCTGGCCACCCTCCACGCGCTGCAGGGCAAGAGCGAGAAGCCGCGCCTGCTCGTCACCACGGTCAACGCCGCCACCCAGCGCACGCTCACCCCGTTCCGCATCCGCCAGCTGGTCGCGCGACTCGCCCCCGGCGAACGGATCGGGCTCGACAAGCTCGCCGCCCTGCTCCAGGCGAACGGCTATGTCCGGGTCGAAACGGTCAACGACCATGGCGAGTTCGCGGTGCGCGGCGGCCTGGTCGACCTGTTCCCCAGCGGCGCCGAGCAGGCGCTGCGGCTCGATTTCTTCGGCGACGAGATCGAAAGCGTCCGCACCTTCGATCCGCAGGACCAGCGGACCACCGGCCGCGTCGACGGCTTCACCCTGCTTCCCGCCAGCGAGGCGCTGCTCGACGAGGAGAGCATCAAGCGCTTCCGCAGCGGCTATCGCGACCGCTTCGGCGCGACCGCGACGGGCGACCCGCTCTACCAGGCGATCAGCGAGGGGCGTCGCCTCGCCGGCATGGAGCATTGGCTGCCGCTGTTCGAGGAGCGGCTGGAGACGTTGTTCGATCACCTGCCCGATCATGCCGTCATCGTCCGCGACAGCGGTGCGCCCGCCGCCGCCGAGCAGCGTTTCGAGGCGATCAAGGACTATCAGGACAACCGCATCCGCGCGCAGTCGGCCGATCCGGGCAGCTACCGCCCGCTCAAGGCCGGCGACCTCTATCTGCTCGCCAAGGAATGGCAGGCGCAGGTCGACGCGCAGCCGATGCACCTCGCGACGCCGTTCCACGAGCCCGAATCTACCCATGTCGTCGAGTTCGGCGTCGACGGGCCGCGCGACTTCGCGCCGGAACGCGCCGCCGGCAGCAACGTCTATGAAGCGGTGGTCGCGCACCTCAAGGCGGTACGGAGCCAGGGCAAGAAGCCGGTGCTCGCCAGCTATTCGATCGGCGCGCGCGAGCGGCTGAAGGGGCTGCTCGAGGATCACGGCCTGACCGGCGCGGTGCCGGTCGATGGCTGGCAGCCCGCGCTCGGCGTCGCCAATCCGAACGGCAGCGGGCTGCAGGTCGCGCTGCTGGTGCTGCCGCTCGACCATGGCTTCACCACGCCCGACGTCGCGGTGCTCACCGAGCAGGACATGCTCGGCGACCGGCTCGTCCGCCGCGCCAAGCGCCGCAAGAATACCGACGCCTTCCTCCAGGAACTGGCGACGCTATCGCCCGGCGACCTGGTCGTCCATCTGGATCACGGCATCGGCCGCTATGAGGGGCTGACCCAGATCCCGGTGCAGAAGGCGCCGCACGACTGCGTCGCGCTCGAATATGCCGGCGGCGACAAGCTCTACGTGCCCGTCGAAAATCTCGAAGTGCTGAGCCGCTACGGCTCGGGCGAGGAAGGCGCGACCCTCGACCGTCTGGGCGGCGAGGCCTGGCAGCGTCGCAAGGCGCGGATGAAGGAGCGGATCCGCGAGATCGCGGGCGAGCTGATCGCCACCGCAGCCCTGCGCGCCACCCGCGGCGCCGAGATCGCCGAGCCCGATCATGGCGGCTACCCGGCCTTTGTCGACCGCTTCCCCTTCGAGGAAACCGACGACCAGGATCGCGCGATCGGCGACGTGCTGGGCGATCTCGCCGCCGGACGACCGATGGACCGACTCGTCGTCGGCGATGTCGGCTTCGGCAAGACCGAGGTCGCGCTGCGTGCCGCCTTCGTCGCGGCGATGGCCGGCATGCAGGTGGCGGTGGTGTGCCCCACCACCCTGCTCGCCCGCCAGCATTACAACAACTTCAAGACCCGCTTCGAAGGCTTCCCGCTCGAGATCGGCCGCCTCTCGCGCCTCGTCACCGCCGCAGAGACCAAGAAGGTGAAGGACGGCCTCGCCGCAGGCACGATCGACATCGTCGTCGGCACCCATGCGGTGCTGGCCAAGAATATCGACTTCAAGCGGCTCGGCCTCGTCATCGTCGACGAGGAGCAGCGCTTCGGGGTGACCCACAAGGAGCGGCTGAAGGCGCTCAAGACCGACGTCCACGTCCTCACCCTCACCGCCACGCCGATCCCGCGCACGCTGCAGATGGCGATGAGCGGGTTGCGCGAGCTTTCGGTGATCCAGACCCCGCCGGTCGATCGCCTCGCGGTGCGCACCTATGTGATGCCCTGGGATCCGGTGGTGCTGCGCGAGGCGTTGCTCCGCGAACATTATCGCGGCGGGCAGAGCTATTTCGTCACCCCGCGCATCGCCGACTTGCCCGAGATCGAGGCGTTCCTCCGCAACGAGGTGCCCGAGGTGCGCTATGTCGTCGCGCACGGCCAGATGTCGCCGACCGAAGTCGAGGAGCGGATCTCCGCCTTTTACGACCGCAAGTTCGAGGTGCTGGTCTCGACCACCATCGTCGAGAGCGGGCTCGACATCCCGAGCGCCAACACATTGATCATCAACCGCGCCGACAAGTTCGGCCTCGCCCAGCTCTACCAGCTGCGCGGCCGCGTCGGCCGGGCCAAGACGCGCGCCTATGCCTATATGACCACCCCGCCCCAGCGGCAGATGACCGAGGCGGCGGAAAAGCGGCTCAAGGTGCTGTCCGACCTGGAGAGCCTGGGCGCGGGCTTCCAGCTCGCCAGCCACGATCTCGACATCCGCGGCGCGGGCAACCTGCTCGGCGACGAGCAGTCGGGGCACATCAAGGAAGTCGGCTACGAACTCTACCAGTCGATGCTGGAAGAGGCGATCCTCGACGCCAAGGCCGGGGGCCTGCGCGACGAGAGCCGGCCCAAGGACCTCTCGCCCCAGATCACCGTCGACGCGCCGATCCTCATCCCCGAGGACTATGTCCCCGATCTCGACCTGCGCATGGGCCTCTACCGCCGCCTCAACGAAATCGAGGATACCGACGGCATCGAGAGCTTCGCCGCCGAGCTGATCGACCGCTTCGGCAAGCTGCCCGAGGCGACCGACAATCTGCTGCGGCTGATCGAGACCAAGCTCAACGCCAAGAAGGCGTGCATCGCCAAGCTCGACCTGGGTCCGAAGGGCGCGCTGGTCTCGTTCCACAACGACCATTTCCCCAACCCCGCCGGGCTGATCGCCTATGTCGAGAAGCTGGGCGAAACCGCGCGGCTGCGGCCGGACATGAAGCTGGTGATCAACCGCGCCTGGGCGAACCCGGCGGCGCGGCTGCACGGCGCGCTCCAGCTCTCCCGCGGCCTCGCACGCGCGGCCGGCTGAACCGCCTCAGCTGCTGTGATCGGCGACGATCTTCCACCCGCCGGCTTCGTGATGCAGCACGACACTGGTGGGGCCGGAAGCGCTGTGCCCGTCCGGATAGCGTAACGTGTAGCGGCCGATGTACAGCGCATAGTCGCGCCCCAGCGGGCGATAGTCGAGCCGCTCGATCATCAGGGTGCCGCGCTTGGCCGGATCGGCGAAGTCATACTTGGTCTGGTAGCGGATCTTCATCGCCGCCTTGCCGCGCACCAGCCCTTCGCCGGCGACGAAGCTGGTGCTCGGATCGTCCGAATAGATCTGCAGGAATCGATCAATATCGCCGGCATTCCAGCCGGACACGCTCTGCGCCATTGCCGTATCGACGGCCCCGGCTCCCATATCCGCGCCGATCAGTAGAAGTGCCAGCAACATCCCCATCCCCTTTCCTGAATGAACTTGCCCCCTTGTACGGCATATTCGCACCGCGCAACTTCCAACACCTGCAAATCTTCATCAACGTGCCGAAAAAATATTTCATCTAGACAGTTAGCCGTCCCGCACCGGAATTCTACTTAGCCGCACCACCTGTCCCTCGGGCCATACTATGATGCTTAGGATCGGCGTGCCCCATGCGCGGCAGCCGCGGTGGCAGGTTAGAAAAAGGATGCGTCCCGTGCCCGAGCAAATGAAATCGCGGCTCAGCTTCATGGAGCTGGACGAAGCCCAGCGCAACACGCTGCGCGCCACCCAGCCATGGGTCGAGGCGACGCTGGGCGATGCGCTCGACCGCTTCTACGCGCGCGCCTCGGCCACCCCCGAAACCTCGCGCTTCTTCCGCGACCAGGCGCATATGGGCCGGGCAAAGGCGGCGCAGGAAAAGCATTGGGCGCGCATCGCAGCGGGCGAGTTCAACGAAGACTATCACGCCAGTGCCCGCCGCATCGGCGCCACCCATGCCCGCATCGGCCTGGAGCCGCGCTGGTATGTCGGCAGCTATGCGATCGTGCTGCAGGGCCTGATCGCCGGCGTCCATCGCTTCAACAACCCGTTCAAGCGCCTGCTCCGCCTGTTCCGCGGGCCCAGCACCGAGAAGGCGACGATCGCGCTGGTGAAGGCCGCCTTGCTCGACATGGAAGTGTCGCTGTCGATCTATTTCGAGGAAGCCCAGGCCGAACGCGAAGCCGCAGTTACCGCCTTCGAGAACGCGCTCACCGCGCTGGCCGAAGGCGACCTCACCAACGAACTCAGCGGCCTGCCGTCGAGCTTCGCGGCGCTGGAGAAGAGCTACAACAAGACGCTCGACCGCATCCGCGAGATGATCGCCTCGGTCAGCGACGGCACGATGCGGATCCGCTCCGGCATCAATGAGATTTCGCAGGCGGCCGAGGACCTTTCGCGCCGCACCCAGGGCAATGCCGCCAGCCTGGAAGAAACCACCGCCGCGGTTTCGCAGATGGACGCGCGCTTCCGCTCAACCGCCGAGGCGTCGCGGCACACCGTAGCGCGTGCCGACCAGGCGCTCACCACCGTCAGCCAGGGCCGTTCGATCGCCGACGAAGCCTCGCAGGCGATGGGCCGCGTGTCGGAAGCGGCCAAGGGCACCGACAGCGTTATCGAAGGCCTCGACAAGATCGCCTTCCAGACCCGCGTGCTTGCGATGAACGCGGCGGTCGAGGCTGGCCGGGCGGGCGAAGCCGGTCGTGGCTTCGCGGTCGTCGCCGATCTGGTCTCTGCGCTCGCGATGCGCGCCGAGGAAGAAGCGGGCCGCGCGCGCGAACAGCTCACCATGACCCAGGCGGAAATCGTCGTCGCAGTGGAGGCCGTGCAGAAGGTCGACGGCGCGCTCGCCAACATTTCCGGCGATGTCAGCCAGGTGCACGACCTGCTCGGCAGCATGGCAGCCGACAATGGCGCCCAGTCTACCGCGATCAGCGAAATCTCCAACGCCGTCGGCGCGATGGACCGCGCAACCCAGCAGAACGCCGCGATGGTCGAGCAGACCTCGGCCGCCGCGCAGAACCTCGCCAACGAGGTGAGCGATCTCGCCAACCTCGCCTCGCAGTTCCGCACCGAAAAGGCCGGCGCGCGCTTCGGCGGCTATCGTCCGCTGCCAGCGGCGGCGGTGCCGGCGCTTACCCGCCCCGATCTCTGACGGCCACGCCGGCGCTTACCAGTCGCGCACCAGCGCGGCGAGCGCCGGCACGTCGATCGGCGGCGAGCAGAGGAAGCCCTGGAAATACTGACAGCCTTCCTTGGCGAGCAAATCCAGCGCCGCCTCCGTCTCGACCCCCTCGGCCACCACCGCCAGCCCCAGCGACCGCGCCATGTCGATCACCCCGCGTACCACGATCCGGTCGCGCGGCGATCCGGTGATCTCGTTGGACAGCTTCTTGTCAATCTTGAGATAATCGAGCGGCAGCGCCTTGAGATAGGCGAGACTCGAATAACCCGTGCCGAAATCGTCGATCGCCACGCGGCATCCCGCCGTGCGCAGGCCCGAGAGCAGCGCCGCCGCCTCGCTCAGGTCCGCCATGATGCCGCTCTCGGTGATCTCCAGCGTCAGCCGGTGGCGGGGAAAGCCGGTGGCATCCACCCAGCGGAGCAAGCTCTCGCCAAAGCCGGGCCGGCCGACATCGCCCGCCGTCACGTTGATCGACAGCCTCAGGCTGCCGAGGGAGCGCGGCCAGTGCGCGGCGATGGTGAGGGCGCGGCGCTGGACATGCTCGCTGAGCACGCCGCACAGCCCGGCGCGTTCGGCGGCGGCGAACAGCGGCTCGGCACCGATCTCGCCATGCTGCGGATGCTGCCAGCGCGCGAGCGCCTCCACCCCGGTGATCTGCCCGGTGGCGACCGCGACCTGGGGCTGGAACAGCACGCCGATCTCGCCGCGCTCGATCCCGCGCCGCAGATCGCCGATCAGCGATTCGATCGAAGGGCCGCTGCCCGGGCGCGCGGTGCCTTCGCCGAGCAACGTCTCGCTCGCCCGCCGCAACAGGCTGGCGGCGCCGTCGCCCGCGACGCTTTCGGTCAGCACCACCTTGGCGCCGAGATGGACCAGTTCGCCCGCCGCGACGAAGGGCCGTGCCAGCGCCTCCTCGATCTTTCTTGCCGAAGTGCGCAGCGCAGCGGTGCCCGGGTCCACCGCCGCCGCGAGGAAATCCGATCCACCGATCCGCGCAACGACCACATCGGCCCCCAGCGTCTCACGCGCCGCCTCCGCTACGCGCCGCGAGACGCTGCGCAGCAGCTCGTCCCCGGCGGGGCGGCCATAGGCGGTGTTGATAGTGTCGAAGCGGGTGAGGCCCACCAGCACCAGCCCGATCCTCTGGCCCTTCTCCATCGCGCGATCGATCCAACGTCGCGCGCTGGGAGCATCGCGGGCGCCGGTCAGCACGTCGCGCACCACCGCGCCGGCATCGGGGGTCATCCCCAGCGGCTCGACCAGCGCATCGATCTGGCCCGTCTCGGCATCGTACTGGAGGTGCTGCACCACCCGGCCCTTGCCGGGCAGGTCGTGCGCGAAAGCCGTCGATCCCGCCTCGCGCAGGCGCCGGAGCGCAGCCCAGGCGAGCCGCCGGTCGGACAGCGCCAGCCGCCCGAACAGCGCGCGCGGGCCCGGCGCCTCGGGCAGGTCGAGCAACTGCGCGAGTGCCGGGGTCAGTTCGATCGAGCCCGCAGCAGGGTCGAATCGCCAGCCCAGCGGATTGGAATTGCTCGTCCCCTGCCCCGCCCAGCCCGACAGCCGCTCGACATAGCGTTCGGCGAATCGGATGGCGTGCGCGATCGCGGCGGAAGACATCGGGCTGCCGAGAAAATGCGTTGCTCCCGCATCGTAGAAGCGGCCCATGTGCACGGTATCGCTCTGCGACACGAGGATCAGCAATGCCGCGCCATAGGCCTTGATCGTCGGCCCGAGCAGCCGCGCGGCATCGAGCCCCTCGGTCATCGCCCCGCGCGCATCGATCACCGCCACCGAGGCACCGCTCGCCAGGAAGCGGGTCTCCAGCCCCTCGCTGCGCCGCGCCGCCACCACCCGCCAGCCACCGCCCGCGGCGGCGGCGGCGACTTCGTCGCGCTGGCGGAACGAGAGTACGAATACCGGCACCTCGGGGGCAGGCGCGGTGCCCTGGACGATCGTGAACCCTTCTTCCATGGAACTTCGATAGCGGCTCGCCGGGCACTGCGCCATCCAAGCCTTGTGCAGCGCCGTTCAACGCCTTACCTCGAAGGCTATGGCCAGCGCCCCCGCCCTTGCGACGCCGTCCACGCTGGTCGATCGCCATCATCGCGCGATCCGCTATCTGCGTATCTCCGTCACCGATCGCTGCGATCTGCGCTGCCGCTATTGCATGGCGGAGCACATGACCTTCCTGCCGCGCGAGGCGGTGCTCAGCCTCGAGGAGCTGGCGGCGATCGCCGGCCGCTTCGTCGATCGCGGCGTCACCAAGATCCGGCTGACCGGTGGCGAACCGCTCGTCCGCCGCAACATGATGACGCTGGTCGAGCAGCTCGGCGCGCGGATCGGCGACGGGCTCAAGGAACTCACCCTCACCACCAACGCAACGCGGTTGGCGCACTATGCCGCCCCGCTCGCCGCCGCGGGCGTCCGCCGCATCAATGTGAGCATGGACAGCCGCGATCCCGAGACCTTCCGCTACATCACCCGCCACGGCGACGTTGCGCAGGTGCTGGACGGCATCGCCGCCGCGCAGGCCGCGGGGCTGCGGGTGAAGATCAACATGGTCGCGCTGCGCGGGCTCAACGAGGACGAGATCGCGCCGATGCTCGCCTGGGTCGCGGCGCACGGCATGGACCTGTCGCTGATCGAGACGATGCCGATGGGCGTGATCGACGAGGACCGCGCCGATCGCTTCCTGCCGCTGCCCGAGGTGCTGGCGCGGCTGAAGACGCAGTTCGACCTGGCCGCCGATTCGTACGACAGCGGCGGCCCGGCGCGCTATTGGCGCGTGGGGGCTACGGACAGCCGGCTGGGGCTGATCTCGCCGCTCACCAACAATTTCTGCGCAAGCTGCAACCGCGTTCGGCTCTCGACCGACGGACGGTTGCACATGTGCCTGGGGCATGAGGATTCGGTGGACCTGAAGGCAGCGATTCGCGACGGCGGGCTGGAAGCGGTGGACGCGGCGATCGATCGCGCGCTCGCCGCCAAGCCCGAACGGCATGATTTCCGCATCGAGGCGGGCGCCGCGCCCGCGGTCTCGCGCCACATGAGCGTCACCGGCGGATGAGCGTGGGGAAGCCGCGCGCATTGCTCGCCTCGCCCACCGCCCCGGCCCAGACCGCGGCGGAGGAGCTCCGCCAGGCCTATGACTGGGTGCCGATCGAGCAGGCCGAGGAAGTCGTAGCCCTGGGCGGCGACGGCTTCATGCTGCAGACGCTCCACGCCATGCTGGAGCGCCGGCGGCTGCTGCCGGTGTTCGGGATGAACCTGGGCACGGTGGGCTTCCTGATGAACGACTGGGGGCTCGACGGGCTCGTCCAGCGGCTCGAGCGCGCCCGTCCGTTCCGCGTCGCTCCGCTGGCGATGACCGCGACGACGGTGGAGGGCGAGACCTGCGTGCTCCCCGCGATCAACGAGGCCTCGCTGCTCCGCGAGACGCGCCAGACCGCCAAGCTCGAAGTCACCATCAACGGTCGAGTCGTGATCCCCGAACTGGTGTGCGACGGCATCCTCGTCGCCACGCCGGCGGGATCGACGGCGTATAATTTCTCGGCGCAGGGCCCGATTCTCCCGCTCGGCTCGGCGCTGCTCGCGCTCACCCCGATCAGCCCCTTCCGCCCCCGCCGCTGGCGCGGCGCGATCCTGCCCGAGAAGACCCGCATCGATATCCGCGT
The DNA here is from genome assembly GCF_003950455.1 of Sphingomonas sp. ABOLE. Classification (NCBI taxonomy): domain Bacteria; kingdom Pseudomonadati; phylum Pseudomonadota; class Alphaproteobacteria; order Sphingomonadales; family Sphingomonadaceae; genus Sphingomonas; species Sphingomonas sp. ABOLE. The sequence goes on along the minus strand of NZ_QQWY01000014.1, from coordinate 95,789 downwards.
GCTGGAGGCCGACAAGCGCCCGGTGAGCGCGGTGGCCGATCAGCGCGAGGTTCGAGAAGTTTGCAGCGTCCATGTCGAGATCGACCGCATGCGCGACCTCACGCTGCTCTTCGATCCGGAGCACGCGTTGGACGACCGGATAACGATGGAACAATTTATTGCATAAAACCCCTTGCGCGTTCCGAAAACCCGGTGCTAAAGGCGCGCCTCCCGACGCGGTGACCCACCGCCAAGGGGTTGACCAGAGTGGTCCCCGATAGCTCAGCGGTAGAGCATTCGACTGTTAATCGAATGGTCGTAGGTTCGAATCCTACTCGGGGAGCCATCTGCTGTTGTCGGGACCGGTTACGACCGGTCCCCGCAGCTTGAAATCCCGACATTCGCGAAAATCTGCGCCGACCCTGGCTCAGCACACCGTTGCCGCCCGGGATCTGCAGCACCGAAGCGCGCCAGCGTGTGATGCTCGCGACCCGCCGATCAGCGCCGCCTGCCCTATCATCCGGCACGTGGGTGGGCCCACCAACGCGATGGCGCCAGCAGCGACTTGGGCTGGCCACGGCGATCGCCGGTCAGGGTCGAGATCACGTCGTCGTTGCCACGTCGGGAAGCACGACGTGCGCAAGCAGGCATATCGATCGGATCCCTGTAGACTAGCTTCGATGCAAGCACGCCCGGAAGTGGTCGACGATCATCTCCGAGACGACTGATACCGCGTGCAAAGGCTCATTCAACATCACCAGAGTGGCGAAGATCCATCAAACCTGTGGAGTCTGCCCTGAGACAATGCTCCTTTCGGATGCCCCCATCGGCCAGAACAAAACATCCATCGGGGGCAAGCCATATCTGCGTCGCGCGACAATTGTCTCGCATCCATCCGCGCCGACATCCTCGCGATATAAGCCGCGCTTGTCGAAAATTGCAGAATCCGACCAATGTTGAGTCGACGAAAATTTCAGAAAAGCTACACGGTTAACCATCTCTGTGAGGAAACAATACCAAAGCACAGATATTTTGGTGCATAGTAGACGGAATTCGGGGCGACAGGCTGGTGCAATGTCTGCACGGTCCTCGAGAGGGGCATCGACAATGTTCTCCAATGGCAATGCTACGGGTAACTTGTTCTGTCGATTTCGATGGGCGGCAGTATCTCTCGACGCGCGGGGGCGGCGCCTCCCGCAAAAGGTGCAAGTCAATCGCACCCTGCCGCGCGCGCCTCCCCGCCGACCAAGCTTGCGCTTCAGCCCGGAGCGAGAACCCGAGCCAACCCTGAAGGCGTGCAGGGCCGGCACCTTCACCGTTCGCAATGATGGTATCGTCTGTCGTCAAGCGTCGCTACGATGTTGTACCGCCGACATTGGTCGCCGCGGCGCATAGACTACCCGGGCGGTGGCAATTGGTGGCCACAGCGGCGTAACAGCGCTTTGCACACGCCGCCCGGTGCAGCATTGCCGCAGCCTGCGCGAGGGTGTCGCGGTGCGCGCCAGCCTGCCGGCCCGATCCTCCGATGCCTGAGCGCGCCCACCCGGCAGCATTGATTGAGGCATTTGACGACGTATCGACCAGGCAGGCACTAAGCGATGCACTCGGCGGTTTCTGTGCCTGGTCGGGCCTGCCGTGGTACGCGCTGGGTCCATTACGGCCCGCCTGGCGCTTCGGCCCCGAGTCGCTGACCAACTTCCCCGCCGAGTGGCGACGACGCTACGACCGTGCCGCGCTCGGCCGGCAAGATCCGGTTATCGCTGCGGTCACGCGGCGGGTGGGCCCGGTCGACTGGCGCGAGATCGCCGAATCCGCAGCGCTGACCTCAGCCGAGGCGGACACACTCGCGTTGGCGGCAGCCCACGGACTGCGCGGGGGCGTGAGCATGGCAGTGCACCTGCCGGGGAAGCGCGAGTTGCTGGTAAGCTTCGCGGGCAGTCAGCAGCGTCGCACGGAACCGTCCGTTACCGCTGCTGCCTGGATGGTGGCCGCACAGGCCTGCAATTGCTGGCGCCGCCTGGAACCCGCGCCGCCGCCGATTGCCACACGCCCGCTCACGCGGCGGCAACGGGAGTGCCTGGTGCTGGTCGCGCAGGGGAAGAGCGACTGGGACATCGGCCAGATATTGGGCCTGAGCGACCAGACCGTGCATGCCTATATCGGCGCCATTCGATCGCGCTACGGCTCCGCAAAACGGGTCCAGCTGGTGGTTCGCGCGCTGTTCGAGGGACAATTGTCGTTCGACGACGTTCTCTCCTGATGCGTCGCTCCTGCGCCACCCGGCGCGCACCCGAGTCGGACACACGGCGCGTTTTCGAACGCACGTAAACACCCCCAATCAGGTGCGTTCCCTCCGTACCCGCCAGCAGACACAATGGCCGCGGAAACAGGACTGCCCATCCGTACCAAGCATTGGCCGGAGGCAGTCGCAGCAGCCGGGATCGTTCGCGCCCCCGGGCGTGAGTGCCTCCGGCCTCAGCAAAGGCGGTTTCATGCTAGACCTGTCAGCCCTTGTTTCGGCGATCCTCGTCGGCACCTCGCAGGCGGAAGAAGCGCTGCAAGAAGCGAATTACCGGATGTTTTCCGAGTATTTCGTCATGCCGGCGTCGACGGAGGATGCCAAGCGCCTGCTCCGCGAAGCCGCCGAGCGCGCCGCGAACCTGCCCGAGGATGCGGACGCCGAGGACGTGCGGGCCACGGCGAGTGCACTGGCGGCCGCCTCTGCCGCGTTGGAGGGTAACACTGGAGCGCTCCAACCCAGGACGGTCGCGATCGATTATCCCGCGGTCACGAAGGACGGGACGGCCGTGCATACCGTCCATGTGCCGCTGATCGCACTGGTTCCCTTTTCCGGCGTGCAGCTCTCTCGAATGGTGTTTCGAGCGGATCTCGACGTCCAGGACAAAGGCGATGCGCTCAAGGTGGGCTTCGTGCACGCCGGCTCCGAGAGCGCGAAAGAGGCGGGTGGCGCGACAACGTCCAATGCGTCGCTCGAAATAGTCGTCGAGGGCAACCAGGCCCCCGACGGCTTGAGGAAGGTCATCGAGGGGTACGAGCGCGCCCTGCGTGCGCAGATCCCGGGATGACCCGATGTGTGTCCACCATCTAACAGGAGGAGACTATCATGCCCGACGTAAACACACCGCTCGTGTCCATGGCGCAGCAATTCACCGGGCTGCCCATGAAGGACCTGATCGGCGCGCCGTTGATGGCGGCAGCCGAGGCCAACAACATGATGTCCGTGAGCCAGACCCGGTTCCTGCTCGATACGGCGTTTGCGGTGAATGATGCCGGCAAGGAGACCGAAAGCTACGCGCCCATCATGATCTGCATGACCCTGACTCGTGGCGTACTGATCCCCGCAGACACTTCGACCACACCTCCGACCGAGGCAAAGATCGAACAGGTCGAAACGAAGTTCGATCTTCCGTTGCTCACCATCCTTCCGCTCAACTCGCTCGCGGTGGACGACGTGACCATCAAGTTCGACATGGAAGTGAAGTCCAGCTTTGGCGAAACGACCAGCGAAAAGACCGAAGAAAAAATGGCCGGGGCGACGAGCTTCACCGCCAAGATCGGCTATGGCTTCTTCTCCGCCGAGGTCACCGGCAGCGCAAGCTATGACAAGAGTTCCTCGAGCGGGCGCGATGCGCATTACGAAAAGAGCAACTCGGCACAATATTCGGTGAGCGTCCATGCCGGCCAGCTTCCGCTGCCGGATGGTGTGAAGACGATCATTACCGCCTTCACCAACGCGATCACGCCGATCACGATGCCGACGGCGGCCGCTGCCTGATGCAGGGCGGGCCTCCGCAGATACCCTGCCCGGCCTGCCAGGCGCCGCTCGTGCTGGATGTCGACCTCCTCACGAGCGGCGCCAGCCTCGCCTGCACCAACATCCACTGCGACGCCCGCATCGGCATCGCGCAGGAAAGTGCGGCGATGCTCGCCAGGGCGTTGCAGGACCACCGCAACCTCAAGGGAGTGACCCACTAGCCGGTCCGCTGTTGCCTAGGACCGTCGGCGGCCGGCCATCGATCGCCGGCTTGGGCGGCCGCCAGATCGGCACCGCGTCCTCCCCAGAACCACCGGAGTTTGCCATGACTGCCATGTTCGACCTCATGGTTCGCTTCGTCGCGCCACCGCCCGGCGGCGGCGAAGGGCTGCCCGGCCCGCTTCGCCAAGCGATGGAGTCCTTTTTCGACACCGATTTCGGCGAGGTCCGCCTCTATTCGAGCGACTTGGCCACCAGGATGGGAGCGCTGGCGTTCGCCAGCGGGAACGACATCGTCTTCGCACCGGGATGCTACCGGCCGGACACGGTCGAAGGCCTGTATCTGCTCGGCCATGAGCTCGCGCACGTGGTGCAGCAGCGCCGCTGCCTTGCCCGCGCAGGCGAGCCTCTGGCGCTCGTGGCGGACGCGTCTCTCGAGTGCGAAGCGGACTTGCTGGGTATCGGCGCCGCAGCCTATGTGCTCGGCCGCGAGGATTACCTGGCCGGTCGAACGGCGCCCCGGCGACCGGCTGCCCCACCCTTTGTCGCCGGCATCCCTTCGTCGCGCGCCCGGGCGGACCGCGAGGCCGGACGGGTCATTCAATGCCAAACCCAGCTCGATTACGCGACCAAGGTGAAGATCGCGCCGACGGACAGGATCGTCGGCGGCTGGCACAGCCGCGAGATCCACAACGACACCCAGAAGAAACTCGTCGCCTATCTATGCGGATACAACTCGCCAAGCGCCGCGATCAACGACGGATGCGAAAATGTGTGCAACCATTATGTTCCGTATCAACACGTCCGCGATGCGGTACTGAGCGCGCTGAAGAAGTCGAAAAATGTCGCCGCGGCAGCGAAGTGGCTCAACGGGATCCATATTCCGGGCCAGATCTATTACGGCACGCTCTGGGGCCAGCCGAAAAACGCCTGGAACTTCATGGTCGGCGAGCTGCCGCGAGTCGTTCTGTACATGGCGAGCGGCTGCTACGATCAGAACGACATCAACCGCGAAGTGGACGACCTGATCTACAATCTCGCCAACGATCCCCGAAACATGTTCTACGCAGCAACATCGACGGGAGATTTCAAAGGCACGGCGATCGACAGGCCGCTCACGCTGGGTCCAAACGCGCAGGTCACCGTCGTCAATCTCGTCCAGCGCCTCGAGGCCTATCGCGCGCTGATGAACGGGCAAGGCGTGAAGGTCTGAGGGCCTGCCAGCCGCCGGAGCCAAGGACGCCGCCGAAGCGCGCCTGATGCTTATGAAAAGCTGGGCACGTCAGGGCAAACTCTGCACCGGCTTCGACGTCGAGGCCAGCGGCATGCCGCGTGACGTCGCGGCGCGGATACCCCTGGAGCCGGAGGAGCAGAACAAGGGCGCGGGCAAGTACCGCCGCACTGCAATGTTCCGCAAGCTCCGCAAGGGGCGCAACCTGCGTGCTGGCGCCACCGATCGTGAGGCGTGGATCGACTTCGCTGGACGGGCCTCGGAGATCGCCAGCGTGTCGCAAGAGGGGTTGATGGATCGGCCATCTGCCACGGCGAAGCCGGTGCGCTACGCTCGGCGTCACTAATGCCGAAACGGGTGCAATGCTCGACCTGCTGCTGCTGCATTTGACGAAACGGGTCTGACCTTTAACCCCTTAGTCTCTGCAGCGTCCGGACATTTCAAATTACAGACGCTATCTTTCCGCGTGCCACCAGCGAACAACACCCCATCCGAAATCTGTATAGAAATCCCGATTCGAGACTCTGTAATTTTAGTACAATCACAAGTTATTGTATGGGTGCGGACTTCGTTAGATACATCGCGCAACGGAAACATCATCCGTTTTGGAGGGGGAAATACGCATGATGAAGATCAAGATGCTTGCATTTGCGGCAGCGACGGCGATGGCTACGCCTGCTTCTGCGGCCACCTACATCGTAAACGTGTCGGGCAACGGCGTCAGCGCAACAGGTTCGATCGAGACCGACGGGACGTTGGGTCTTCTCGCCCGTGCCAATGTCCTCGACTGGCAGTTCAACCTCACCGACGTCGGCGGATCGTTCCTGATCAACGGCCCCTCCAATTCACAACTTCTGTTTTTCAACGCCCCCGCGCTGACAGCAACGGCAACGGGCCTGTTCTTCGACTTCTCCGGCTCCGGAGCCGTTCTGTTCCAGAACCCGCAGGTTGGCTCGACCATCAACTTTCTCTGCTATACCGGTAGCGCTCTCTGCGGCGGCAGCTACAACCGCATCAGCATCACGGTTCAGAACTTCGGGGGTGGCATCTCCCAGGCTGGCGTACAGCAGATTGCCACCGCAGCCGCGGTCCCGGAACCCACTGCTTGGGCGATGATGATTGCCGGCGTCGGCATGGCAGGGGGCGCGCTCCGCCGCCGTCGGGCGGTGAAGACGACCGTCCGCTTCGCCTGACCTCCCGACCACAACAAGCGAGGAAGCCGCTGGCCCAAAGGCTGGCGGCTTTCAGCTGGGGCCTTGCAGCAACCCAGTCGCTGCACCACGCAACCCTGCATCCTATCGCATCCCGACCTCCCGCTTCCGCACCGCAAGCCCAGCATAGCGCCGCATCGGCCCCAAAAGCCCGTAGGAAGCGCATCGGCGAGGCTGGAAACAAGCGCGCAGCCTAAGACTGCAAGCGCCGACCACTCCCGTGCCCCATACCGCTGCCGGCAATATCGGCGTCAGCCTGTGCCGTCGGCGATGGAGTAAAGCGTTTCGGGCTCTTCGGCGCACGAAAGCCTTCTGGGAAACGGGTTCGTGCTTTGGGCACGCTGCCGACTGACCGCTCGCTTGTGAGCGAACGGCACCCGCGCCCAGGCGGCGCGGCGCTGATCGGCGAGCAAGCAAGGAAAGCGCATGGCTGCTCGCCCCACCTTCCGCCAAGCCGATCTGGTCCGCGCGATTCGAGCTTCCCGTAAGGGTGGGCTGGAGATCGCGCGCACCGAGATCGACCCCGACGGCCGCATTATTCTGTTCCACGCCGCTGCGGCGGCCGATGCACCGCACGCCAGCCCCTTTGATGCGTGGAAGGCCAGCCGCAATGCGGGTTAAGCTGAAGGGGCTGAACCGCACGCGCGTTCGCGCCGCGAACGGCGAGATCGTGGAGTACTTCTATGCCTGGAAGGGCGGTCCCCGCCTTGAGGGCAAGCCGGGCACGCCTGAGTTTCTGGCCAGCTACGAACGGGCTCATTCCGAAGATCGCAAGCGTGCAACCGACACCCTGCGCACTCTACTCGATGCGTTTCAGGACTCGAGCGCCTTCGCCGATCTCGCGGACCGAACACGGGTCGATTACAACAAGCAGCTGCGCATCATCGATGGCGAATACGGCGACTTCCCCATCGCCGCGCACGCCGATCGGCGCACTCGGGGCGAATTCATGGCGTGGCGGGATCGCCTCGCCGTTCGATCGCGCAGGCAGGCCCATTATGCCTATTCGGTGCTGGCGCGGGTGCTGTCCTGGTCGGTGGATCGCGGCTTGGCGCCGGTCAATCCATGCCGGGCGGGCGGCCGCGTGTATCGCGCGGCACGATCGGAGCGAGTGTGGTCGCCCGAGAACGAAGCAGCCTTTTACGCACGCGCGCCGGAGCATCTGCACCTGGCGCTGATGCTGGCACTCTGGACGGGGCAGCGACAGGGCGACCTGCTGGCACTGACCTGAGGCGCCTATGGCGGCGCCAATCTGCGCTTGGTTCAGCACAAGACGATCCGGAAGAAGCAAGGCCAGGCGGGCAAGCGAATCGTGATCCCGGTTGGGAAGCCGCTAAAGGCGCGCCTGGACGCGCTTGCGGAGAGCCGCCCTTCCGCGCGCGAGACGATCCTGCTGACCGAGCGCGGGACGCCGTGGAAAGAAGGCGGCTTCCGCGCATCGTGGCGCAAAGCATGTATCGCTGCGGGGGTGGAGGGTGTGACCTTCCATGATCTGCGCGGCACGGCTGTCACGCGCCTCCCCCTTGCCGGCGCAACGCCTCCGGAGATCGCGACGATCACAGGCCACTCGCTGCGCGACGTCAACGACATCCTCGATGCGCACTATCTGAACCGCGATCAGCGCCTTGCAGAGTCCGCGATCCGGAAGCTGGATTCCGGCTGATTTGCCAAAAATCTTCCCAAAAACGCTCTGAGCGTCCGCCCGATCCAAACAACCTACTGCGCAGATTATTCGGTATATCAGACACTTGGGGATGGTAGCGGAGGAGGGACTTGAACCCCCGACACGCGGATTATGATTCCGCTGCTCTAACCAACTGAGCTACTCCGCCCCGAAGCGAGAGCGGCCATCTATGTCGGTGGACGCGATCCGTCAAGCGAACATGTGACGAGAATGCAATTCCCAAGGGCCGCCGCGGTACCACCAGCTCGCAAGCCCTGATATTTCCACGACTTTCGGCGCGAAATCCGCCGCCAGCGCACGCAGCAGCGCCTTGGCCAGCACCGGGCGGACCTTGTTCTGCACCGTTACGTGCGGCCGCCAGCGGCCCGCATCCTGCGGGGTGAGCAGCCCTGCAAAGGCTTCCAGCAACCCGGCCCGAATCGCCTCGAGTTCGGGCGCCTCGATTCGATAGGCAACCCCCTGCCCCAGCGACATCAGCCCGCTCACCCGCGCGCGCGGGGCCCGCACCCCGCGGGTCTCCCGGGCGAGGCGATGCTTGAGCTCCTCGGCCACCGAGGGCGGCAGATGGTGGAACAGCGTAAGGTGCGCGTCGAGCTGGTTCCGCTCGGGCGGGAAGTGCGCGCGGCGGAGCGAATCGAACCAGGCCTGGTCCTGCCTGCCGAACAGCGCCGTGACGATCAGCGGGGCGGGCGCCCCGCTCAAATCTCCACCTGGCTGCCCAACTCGACGACGCGGTTGGTGGGCAGACGGAAGAACTCCATCGCGCTTTCGGCGTTGCGCAGCATCCAGGCGAACAGCTTCTCCCGCCAGATCATCATGCCCGGCCGCGACGAGGGCAGCAGGGTCTGGCGGGCCAGGAAGAAGCTGGTCTCCATCATCTTGAACTCGGCCCCGCAGGCGTCGACCGACTTGAGCGCCGCTGGCACGTCGGCCTCCTGCATGAAGCCATAGTACAGGATCATGCGGTGGAAGCCCTTGCCCAGATCCTCCACCACCAAGCGCTTGTCCTCCGCCACATAGGGCACGTCGCTGATCTTGACGGTCAGCAGGATTACCCGGTCGTGCAGCACCTTGTTGTGCTTGAGGTTATGGAGAAGCGCGTGGGGCACGCCGTCCGGGGTCGAGGTCATGAACACCGCGGTACCGCGCACGCGCGTCGCGGCATTGGCGGCCGATTCGATGAAGATCTGGATCGGCATCGCGCTCTCGCGCAGCCGGGCGATCATCAGCTTGCGGCCCTTGGCCCAGGTGGTGAGCAGCGTGAAGATGATGAAGCCCACCATCAGCGGGAACCAGCCGCCATCGGGCACCTTGGTGAGGTTGGCCGCGAAATAGGCGAGGTCGACGGTGAAGAAGACCGCCAGCAGCGGGATCGCGTAGCGCTTCTTCCAATGCCACAGGTTGAACAGCACCACCGCGAGCAGGCAGTTATCGATCAGCATGGCGCCGGTGACGGCGATGCCATAGGCGGCGGTCAGGTTCGACGAGGTCTGGAAGCTCAGCACCAGCAGGATCACCATGACCATCAGCGCCCAGTTGATCACCGGGATGTAGATCTGCCCGGCCGTCGCGGCGCTGGTATGGTCGATACGCAGTCGCGGTACGAAGCCGAGTTGAATCGCCTGCTGGGTCACCGAGAAGGCGCCCGAGATCACCGCCTGCGAGGCGATGATCGCGGCGGCGGTGGCGACGAACACCAGGGGCAGCCGCAGCGCCTCCGGTGCGAGCAGGTAGAAGGGGCTGCGCAGCGCCTCCGCATCGCGGATCAGCAGCGCGCCCTGCCCCATGTAATTCATCATCAACGCCGGCAGCACGAACCACAGCCAGGAGATGCGGATCGGGTTGCGGCCGAAATGACCCATATCGGCATAGAGCGCCTCGGCGCCGGTCACCGCCAGCACGACTGAGCCGAGCGCCAGGAAGGCACGTAGCGGGTCGAGCATGAAGAAATGCACCGCGTGATGCGGCGACAGCGCCTGCAGCACATGCGGGGTCTGGACCGTGCTGACCACGCCCAGCGTCGCGATGACGAGGAAGTAGAAGATCATCACCGGGCCGAAGAAGGCGCCGACGCGCGCGGTGCCGGTCCGCTGGATCGAAAACAGCATGACGAGGATGACAACCGCGATCGGCACCACCAGTCGGTGGAAGCCCGGCGCGGCGACGGCAAGGCCCTCCACCGCCGACAGCACGGAGACTGCCGGGGTGATCATCGAATCGCCGTAGAACAGCGCGGTGGCGAACACGCCGAGCAGCACGATGCCCTGGGTCCAGCGGCGCTGGCCGCCGCGGCCCGAGATCAGCGCGAGCAGCGCCAGGCTGCCGCCCTCGCCCTTGTTGTCCGCCCGCATGATGATCGTGACGTATTTCAGCGTCACCACCACCATCATCGACCAGAACATCAGGCTGATCGCACCCAGCACATGCGGGGTGTCGAGCGGCAGCTCGTGATGCTCGTTCGCGAAGGTCTCGCGAAACGCGTAGAGCGGGCTGGTACCGATGTCGCCGAACACGATGCCGATGGCACCGAGCGCGAGTTTCCATGTCGGGTCCTGGCCGTGGTGACCATGCCCGCCATGCAGTTCCGAATCGGGGAGGAGCGCGGCAGCGTCTCCGGTCGCTTCGGTATTCACCGGTGCGACAGACGCTGAGAGTAGCGAACCGACCTGGCCATAGAGACCTGTGTTCTCATCATCATCAGGATGCGGGCAGTTAGCATGTGCAACATGCCCTATCAACAAGCGTGTCCAGGGCGGCTAGACGCATCAGCGCCCTGCCCGTTCCAAGACGCCCCAAGATAGTCAACGCGCCGCGCCGAACAAGGCGTCGCCCTCGCCGCGAGTCGGCACGTCGCGCAGCACGAAGCTGCTGTTGATCGTCACCACCCCCGGCAATCGGCCGAGATGCTCGCGGTGCAGCCGCTCGTAATCGTCGAGGTCGCGGCACAGGATCTTGAGACGATAGTCCTGGTTGCCGGAGACCAGCGCGCATTCCACCACGCCGTCGATCCGCCCCACCGCCAGCTCGAACTGGGCAAGGTCTTCCTTGACCTGCGTGCCGAGGGTGATGTCGACCAGCGCAGTCACGCGAAAGCCGAGCCGGCGGTGGCCGAGCCGGGCACCGTAGCCGCGAATCAGGCCGTCCGCCTCCAGCCCCTGGATGCGCCGCGTGCAGGCGGATTGCGACAGCCCCACCGCCGCCGCGACCTGGCTGACGGGCGCGCGTGCATCTGCGGCCAGCAGCTTGAGGATTGCCGTATCGATTCGATCCATTGCGCATGGATTACGCGAAAAAATCGAAAATGCGCAACTTTCATGCGCAATCAGGGGATTTGGCAGACGCGTTTTGCAGGGACTTGCGGTCGGGCGTCGCGATATAAAGCGCCACCTGAACTTAGGAGAGTTTCCATGCGCATCGGCGTTCCCAAGGAAATCAAGAATCACGAATATCGCGTCGGCCTGACCCCCGCCTCGGTGGCAGAGCTGGTCCATGCCGGCCACAGCGTGCTGGTCGAGACCAAGGCCGGCATGGGCATCGATTTCGACGATGCCGCCTACACTTCGGTCGGCGCCCAGATCGCGCCCGACGCGAAGACCGTGTTCGCCCAGTCGGACATGATCGTGAAGGTGAAGGAGCCGCAACCGCAGGAAATCGCGCTGCTCGAGCCGCGCCACCTGCTGTTCACCTATCTCCACCTCGCCGCCGACAAGCCGCAGGCCGAAGGCCTGATGGCGTCGGGTGCCACCTGCATCGCCTATGAGACGGTGACCTCGAACTCGGGGGCCCTCCCCCTGCTCAAGCCGATGAGCGAAGTCGCAGGCCGCATGTCGGTCCAGGTCGCCTCGCACTATCTCGAGAAGGAACAGGGCGGCCGCGGCGAGCTGCTCGGCGGCGTGCCTGGCGTGGCACCGTGCAAGGTCGCAATCCTCGGCGGCGGCGTCTCCGGCATCAACGCCGCGCAGATGGCGACCGGCCAGCGCGCCGACGTGACGATCTACGACATCAACAACGAGCGCCTCGCCGAGCTCGACATGCACTTCGGCAGCCAGATCAAGACCGCCTATGCCAGCAAGGCCGCGATCGCCGAGGCAGTCCGCACCTCGCAAGTGGTGATCGGCGCGGTGCTGGTGCCGGGTGCGGCAGCGCCGAAGCTCGTCACCCGCGATATGCTCAAGACGATGATGCGCGGCTCGGTGCTGGTCGACATCGCTATCGACCAGGGCGGCTGCTTCGAGACCAGCCGAGCGACCACGCACGACGATCCCGTGTTCGAGATCGACGGCGTGATCCATTATTGCGTGGCGAACATGCCGGGCGCGGTAGCCCGCACCTCGGCCTTCGCGCTCAACAACGCGACTTTGCCCTTCGTGCTGAAGCTGGCCAACCAGGGTGCCGAAGCCGCCATGAAGGCCGACCGCCACCTTGCCAACGGCCTCAACGTCTCGGGCGGCAAGATCCGCCACCAGGCGGTGGCCGACGCGCTCGACCTGCCGTTCGAGGCCTGGGCGGGCTGATCGATGAGATCCCCGCTCGGACCTGCGTTCGAGCGGGGACCGGCCTTCAGGCGGCGACGGCGCTGTTCTCGGGCAGGAACTCGAGCAGATTGCCCCGCTGCACGCGCGGCGAGCGCAGGCGCGGATCGGCCATGGCCGCGAGGAAGGCCTGGTGCTGCGGATGGTCCGGCAGGAACACGGCCTTGGCCGCGTATTCCGCCGGCGAGAAGGTGCCCCAATTGGCCACCTTGCCGAAATAGATGCTGGTCGCGTTCAGCGACCCCTCACCCATCTCGTGGAAATTCTCGGCCTGGACGGTGAAGCTCAGCGACAGCCGCTCGATCAGGCCCTGCTCGAGCAGGCCCGCCGCGAAGCGGAGATTCTGCTGCATCACCTCCCAGCGCGCGCCGCGGCGAAGCAGCTCGTGCGCGGCGGCGGAGGCGCCGTCGATGCTGATCTGCAGCGAGAACACGCGCTTGTGGAGCGCCGGGCACGCCATCTTGTTGCAGTGCCGACAGCTGCCGTCGCGTATGCTGGCGCAGCACTGGTGCGTGGAGCGTCCCAGCACATGCAGCTCAAGGAACGACTTGGCGCAGAAACGCCCTTCCAGCTTGTACCTGGGATTCTCCGGGTCGGCCATGCCGTGGACGAGGAACAGCGCGCCCTGCGCGAGGATCGAATTGTTCTGCAGCGTCGCGATGCGCGTCAGGCGGGAGATCGCGAGTTTCAATTGGCCTTCATGCGCTTCGCGCATCGCCAGCGGCACTTCCAAGGCAATCGCCACGCGCATGTCGAGCTGCACGCCGCCGCCGGCCGCCTTGGCATGGCTGTTGCGGACCACGCGCGAGAACATCGGCAGGGCTGACAGAAACTGCGGAAAGGCAGCTCAGGTTTCCGGGCGGTCGTCCGGCTTGAGGAGGTCCTCCAGCATGACCCACAGCATGTCTTCGGCCTGTACGTATGCGGCATGATCCGCTTCGTTTAGGCCGTCTTGCATGAAGTCGGCGGGCTTGCCGCGCTGGAGGTGCATTAGTCAGGCCCCTGTATCCGCTGGAACTCGAAGCACCGCCGACGAGCGATGCCAGTTCCAATAGAGAGAGGTAACGACTGGCTAGCGGGCGGGCGGCGGATTTGCCGGCAGCGCAGATCGCGCTGCCGCCGCAAGACCGGGGTCAAGCTTCAGCATCACTCCGACCATATCGTCGCGATAGCTTGCGGTTGGCGGGAGGAGGCGAAGCGCCTTGCCCCAGGCCTGGCGGGCGGCTTCCAGATCCCCGGCACGCGCCAGCGCGACGCCGCGATAGAAGGGCGGACCAGGATGGTTCGGCGCAAGCGTCTCGGCCTTGTCGAAAGCGTAGCGCGCCGCCGGGGAGAGCTGGTCGCCATCATGCTCGGAAAGGGCCAGGCCGAGCCCGGCCCATAGCCCGAGGTCGTTGGGCGCCTTGCGCACCGCCCCCAGCATCACCGTCGCGGCGAGCTGCGGCGCGCCGGCACGCGTCATCGCATCGGCGGCCATGAAATAGCTGTAATCGAAGTTGAACCGGCCGAAGAGCCCCTCGCGCGCCGCAATCAGGTCGGGGTCGAGCGGGCGCACGCTGGCGACGCCCTCCACCGGATGATCGGGCAGGCTCGGCTGCCCCTGCCAGGCATAGCCGGCGCCCGCCAGCATCACCGCCATCGCGGGCACCGTCCAGAAGCGCTTCGGAAAGCGAATGAGTAGCAATAGCGCGATTGCAAGCAGCGCGAAGCCGCCGAAGACCAGCCAGCCGATCATGCCGCCTTCCCCTTGAACAGCCGGCGTGCGATCAGCAGCCCGAGGGCGAGCAACGCCAGCGGGGCGATCCACAGCGGCGCGGTGATCCAGCTGAGCGGCGGGTCGTAGGTGACATAGTCGCCATAGCGTTCCATCAGCCATGTGCGGACCTGCGCCGGCCGCTCGCCCGCCGCGATCCGCTGGCGGACCAGCGCGCGCATCTCGCCCGCCATATCGGCGTCGCTATCGGCGATGCTCTGCCCTTGGCAGACGAGGCAGCGCAGCGTTTCCATCAGCGCCTTGGCCTGGGCTTCCTGGTCGGGATCGGGCAGCTGCGTATAGGCGAGCGGCGAGACGGGCAGCGTCGAGTCCGCCTGCGCCGCGCCGGCGAGCAACAGCGCGACGGGCAGCAGCCACCGCTTCACTTGGCCTTCTCCAGTGCGGCGAGCAGCTTGGGCACGTCTTCCGCCCGGACGTCCCCGATATGCTGGTCGACGATCACGCCGCGCGAGTCGATCACGAAGGTCTCCGGCACGCCCGAGGAGCCGAGCGACAATTGCGCGCGCATCGCGGCATCGTCCCCGATCCGCGCATAGGGGTCACCGTTGCGTGCGAGGAAGGCCTGCACCTCGGCGGGGCTGTCGCGCACCGCGATCGCATCGATCTGTACGCCCGCCTGCTTGAGCTTGAGCAGTTGCGGCGCCTCGGCAACACATGGAATGCACCAGCTGGCGAAGACGTTGAGCAGCCGCGGCGTGCCCTTGGGCCAGGCGGCGGTGTCGATGCCGGGCTTGCCCTGCACGATCGCGGGTAGCTGGAGCGTCGGCAACGGCTTTCCGACCATCGCGGAGCGGACGATGCGGTCGCTCGGCTCGATCAGCCCGTTCACCACCAGCGCGAAGACCAAAGCGAACAAGGCGAGCGGCAGCCAGATCAGCAGTTTCTTCATGCCCATTCCTCCCGCTCGCGTGCTTCTCGCCGGGCGCGGAGCACCCGGCCGAGCAGCGACAGGATGCCGCCCAGTGCGATCAGCCCCCCGCCTGCCCAGATCAGCGTGACGAAGGGCTTCCACCAGAGGCGGAGCTGCCACCGCCCCGCCCCGTCGGCCGCGCCGAGCACGGTGTAGACCTGCCCGTCCCACAGCGTGGCGATCGCGGCTTCGCTGGTGTTGGTCGGCGGATTGGGAAAGAAGCGCTGCTGGGGCACGAGCTCGAACGGCTCGGCGGCGCCCCGCTGCACCTGCAGCCGCGCCTCCAGCGCCGACCAGTTGGGGCCGACGGTGGGCCGTACCTCCGTCAGGGTCACCTTGAACGGGCCGACGGTGAGGTTATCGCCGACCGCCACGGCGGCCAGCCGCTCCTGCTTGAAGAGGGTATCCGCCGCCATGCCGGCCAGGCTCACCGCGATGCCGAGATGCGCGACGACCATGCCGTAGATCGGCAGCGGCGTGCGGCGCAGGTTGCGCTTCCACAGCGGCGCGATACTCGCGGCGGCCAGCCCGAAGGCGAGCGCCAGCACCAGCACCGCGATCGGCGAGGCGAAGCCCGTCATCGCGAAGAACAGCGCAAAGGCAACGCCGGTGATCGCCAGCGGAATGGTGACGCGGGAGAGTAGTGCCTGCGCCGAGTCCTTCCGCCAGCGCAGCAACGGCCCCGCCGCCGTGCCCGCGACCAGGAACAGCGCGATCGGCACCGCGGTCTTCTCGAAAAAGGGCGCACCGATCGACAGCTGGACGCCCATCGCCTGCGCGACCAGCGGGTAGAGCGTGCCGATCAGCACCACGCCTAGGATCACGCTGAGCAGAAGATTGTTCAGCACCAGCGCCGCCTCGCGGCTGACCAGCTGGAAGGTCGCGCCCTGCGTAACGGTGCCCACCCGCGCACCGAACAGCGCCAGCGCGCCGCCGATATACAGGCCGAGCAGGGCGAGCAGGAAAGTGCCCCGCGTCGGATCGACGGCAAAGGAATGGACGCTCACCAGGATGCCCGAGCGGACCAGGAAGGTCCCGACCATCGACATCGAGAAAGCGACGACGGCGAGCATCAGCGTCCAGGCGCGCAGGCCATCGCGAGTCGCCAGCACGTTGACCGAGTGGAGCAGCGCCGTCGCCGCTAGCCACGGCATCAGCGAGGCATTCTCCACCGGATCCCAGAACCACCAGCCGCCCCAGCCGAGTTCATAATAGGCCCAGTAGCTGCCCGCGGTGATGCCAATCGTCAGGAAGATCCACGCGGCGAGCACCCAGGGCCGCATCGCCTTGGCAAAGGCCGGGCCGACATCGCGCATCAGCAGCGCGGCGACCGCGAAGCTGAACGCGACCGAGAGCCCGACATAGCCGAGATAGAGCGTCGGCGGGTGGAAAGCGAGACCGGGGTCCTGCAGCAGCGGGTTGAGCCCCTGCCCGTCCGCCGGCGCGGGGTTCAACCGCGCAAAGGGATTCGAGGCGAAGGCGAGGAAGGCGTAGAAGCCGATCGCGATCGCCGCCTGTGCGGCAAGCGTCGCGGAAAGGGTCTCGGCCACCAGCCGCCGCTCGAACAGCGCGACGCCCGCCCCGGCGACCGCGAGCACGGTCACCCAGAGCAGCATCGAGCCTTCATGGTTCCCCCAGGCACCGGCGATCTTGTACAGCATCGGCTTCTGCGAATGGCTGTTCTCCGCCACCAGCAGCACGGACATGTCCGAGGTGACGAACAGCCAGATCAGGATCAGGAAGGCCAGCAGCGCGAACAGCGCCTGGACCAGCGCGATCTTGCGCACGCCGGGCAGCATCGCCGCCGGATCGGTCGCGCGCGCAGCCGCGGCGCCCAGCAGCAGCTGCGCAATGGCAAAGGCGGTGGCGAGCCACAGCGCCGCAAGTCCCGCTTCGGCGATCATGGCTCCAGCGACTCGCTCTTGGGCATCTTCCCCGCCATCTGCGGCGGCATGTAGCGCTCGTCATGCTTGGCGAGCAGATTGTCGGCAGTGAAGCTGCCGTCGGGCTGGAACCGGCCCTCGGCGACCACGCCCGATCCTTCGCGGAACAGGTCCGGGGTCACGCCGCGGAAGCGCACCGGCACCACATCCTTGCCGTCGGTGACCTTGAAGGCGATCGACACGCCGTCCTTCGCGCGAACCAGCGAGCCCTTCTCGACCATGCCGCCCAGCCGCACCGCCTTGCCAAGCGGCAGCGGCTTGTCCGCCACGTCGCCGGGGGCATAGAAGAACGCCGCCTGGTCCTTGAGCGCGGAGAGCGCCAGCAGCGCCGCGCCGATGATGGCGGCGACCGCCAGCAGTGCCAGCGTCAGTCGTTGATGCTTTGCCTTCACGCGCGTTTCCCGAGCGCGTCCGCGGTCGCTTCCGCACGCCGCATCGCCCACCAGCTCACGGCAGCGAGACCGCCGGTGCCGAGCGCCACCACCAGATAGGCGACGGTCACGAACCACCAATGGTTCATTGCGCCGCCCTCCGCCGCAGCCGGGCCTCGACCTTTTGCCGGGCGAGCAGCGCGCGCATCCGCATCAGCACGATCGCGCCGAACAACAGGCTGAAGCCGGACAGCGTGAACCACAGCGGCCAGAGCATCGACGCATCGATGCTGCTGCGGGTGAGCCCGATGCTCTCCCCCTGGTGCAGCGTGTTCCACCACACCACCGAATAGCGAATGATAGGCAATAGCACCGTCCCCGCAACGCCGAACAGCGCCGCAATGCGTCCGTCGCCGCTCCGCTCGGCATCGGCGCGGGCGAGCGCGATCCAGGCGATATAGACGAAGAAAAGCAAGAGCATGCTGGTCAGGCGGCCGTCCCATTCCCACCAGGTGCCCCAGGTCGGCCGTCCCCAGATCGAGCCGGTGATCAGGCAGAGCGCGGCGAACACCGCCCCGACCGGCGCGATCGCGCGCGCGGCGACGATCGCCAGCGGGTGCCGCCAGATCAGATAGCTCAGGCACGCCAGCGCCAGGCTGCTCCACCCGCCCATGCCGAGCCAGGCGGTCGGCACATGGATGTAGAGGATGCGGACGCTGTCCTTCTGCAGATAGTCGGCGGGCGTCTGGGTGAGGCCGGCCCAGGCGCCGAACAGCGTCAGCGCCAGCCCGACCCCGAACAGGGCGGGCGTGAGCGGCCGGGCGATCTTGAGGAAGCGCGCCGGGTTGGCGAGGGCGTGTAGCGTCGGCACGGCGCTGGAGTAGCCGGGTTTCTCCCCCGATTCCAAGCAGCGATTGCACGTCCCCGCCCCTCCTTGCGCATAGGGTTGCAACGCCGTGCAGGTTCCGCTACCCGAGCCGCGTCATCTGGGGAGTAGCCAGCCGGTGCCGCGCGCACCGGGCGCTTGCGTCAACATACTTGGTCGAGAGGCCATGGCGCAGGCGGAGCCGCAAGGCTCGGGCGAGACCAATGGCGTCGCATCTCCGCTCGTGCCGGGCGGGGAGATGCGATGTCGTTGGATTCGCATCCGCCCGGCCCCGGAGACTTTCTTGGAAGCCCTGCTCACCTCCACCGCGGTGGTCGCGCTCGCCGAAATCGGTGACAAGACCCAACTGCTGGCGATCCTGCTCGCGACCCGCTTCAAGAAGCCGGTGCCGATCATCTGCGGCATCTTCGGCGCGACCATCGCCAACCACTTTCTTGCCGCGCTGGTGGGTGCCGAGGTCGCAGGACTGCTGGACAGCATCTGGTTCCGCTATGCGATCGCCGCCTCGTTCGTCGCGATGGGCCTGTGGACGCTGATCCCGGACAAGCTCGACGAAGACGAGGCGCCCAAGCCCGCGCGGTTCGGCGCGTTCGTCACCACCGCGATCGCGTTCTTCCTGGTCGAAATGGGCGACAAGACCCAGGTCGCCACGGTGGCGCTCGGCGCGCGCTTCCATGCGGTGCTGCCGGTGACGGCGGGGACGACGCTGGGGATGATGCTCGCCAATGTGCCGGCAGTGTTCCTCGGCAAGGCAGTGATCGACCGCGTGCCGCTGACCACCGTGCATCGCATCGCCGCGCTGCTGTTCGTCGCGATCGGCCTGTGGCTCGCGGCGCAGACGGCGGGGTGGTTGTGAGAGCGTAATCCTCCTCTGCGCATGCAGGGGAGGGGGACCGCGCGGCGCAAGCCGCGTGGTGGAGGGGCCGCCGCGGCACGCGGCGGTTGCCCGGAACGCAAAAGACCGCGCCTCGCGGCG
Organism: Sphingomonas sp. ABOLE; assembly: GCF_003950455.1. Classification (NCBI taxonomy): domain Bacteria; kingdom Pseudomonadati; phylum Pseudomonadota; class Alphaproteobacteria; order Sphingomonadales; family Sphingomonadaceae; genus Sphingomonas; species Sphingomonas sp. ABOLE. The sequence continues at coordinate 76,298 of NZ_QQWY01000014.1, read as the reverse complement.
CGGCCCTCCACCATGCTGGGCATGGTACGCCTCCCCGCCCAGGGAGGATCTCAAAGGGATTACCGCCCGATCAGGCGCTGGGCGATTCGGTCGGCGACCTCACTCGACGGATCGCCGGTCGCTTCGCTCTCGTCCCACACCTGGTTCAGGCGCACCGGGATCTTCTCGACCCGCGCATCGACCTCGGAACGATCGCCCTGCCCCAGATATTCGAGCGCGACGTTGATGATGCCGCCCGCGTTGATCACATAGTCCGGCGCGTAGACGATACCGCGCGCGTGCAGGCGATGCCCGTCCTCGCGCGTGGCGAGCTGATTGTTCGCGCCGCCCGCGACGACGCGCACCTTCAGCGCTTCGATCGACGGTTCGGTGAGGATCGCCCCCAGCGCACAGGGGCTGAGAATGTCGGCTTCGTGCGTCAGGATCGCATCGGCATCGATCGCCTCTGCGCCCAGCTCCGCGGCCAGCGCCTTGGCGCGGTCGCTGTGCACGTCGGCCAGGGTCAGCTTGGCGCCGTCCGCCGCCAGCAGCCGGGCCAGCCCGCCGCCGACCGAGCCGACGCCCTGGATCGCGACGCGCACGCCGGCCATCGAGTCGACGCCCAGGCCACGCTTCGCCGCCGCCTTGACGCCGAGATAGACGCCGCGCGCCGTGACCGGCCCCGGATCGCCGCCCGCGCTGCCCGCCGCCACCGGCAGGCCGGAGACATGCTTGGTCTGGGTCGCGACGACCTTCATGCGGGCCTCGGACATGCCGACGTCCTCGGCGGTCACATAGCGGCCATGGAGCGACTCGACCGCGCGGCCGAACGCTTCCAGCTGCGCCTGGGTCACTTCCGCACCCGGCTTGTCCGCCAGGATCACGCCCTTGCCGCCGCCCATGGGGAGGTCGGCCATCGCGTTCTTGTAGCTCATCCCCCGCGAGAGGCGGAGCGCATCGGTGATCGCGGCGCGGTGATCGGCATAATGCCAGAAGCGCACGCCGCCCGCGGCGGCGCCCAGCGCGGTCGAGTGGACCGCGATGATCGCACTGAGGCCGGAAGCCCGATCCGAGAAGAGGTGAACGCCCTCGTGGTCGTCGAAATCGGGAAAGCCCCAGTCGGTGATCATGGATGGATCCGCGCTGTGATGAAGGGGGAAAATGGGGCGACCAACGGGGATCGAACCCGCAACCTCTGGTACCACAAACCAGCGCTCTAACCGATTGAGCTATGGTCGCCGTGAAGGAGTGCGCGCTTAGCGGGCTCCGAAGCGGAGCGCAAGATGATTACGCACCCTGCCCCCGGGAAATTTTCACTGCCTCCTCCGGCGTCGTTACCCCGGTGCGGGCGAGATGGCGTGCGGCAGAGCCCAGATTGGGCGTGCTGATAAACGCATGGCGCGCGAGAATTGCCGCATCGCCACCGTCATTGACCAAGCGCCGGATCGTCGCGTCGCCACGAATCGATTCGAAGACGCCGGTCTGCCCGGCGAAGCCGGTGCCCCCGCACACCACGCACCCGCCCGCGGTATAGACGATCGAGCCGGGATCGAAGCCGAGCAGCGCAGAGACCGAACCGGTCGCCTGCACCGGCTCGCGGCATTCGGGACACAGCCGCCGCACCAGCCGCTGCGCCATCACCAGGCTGAGCGCCGAGGCGAGATGGAAGGCCTCCACGCGCCAGCTGCGCATCTGCTGGATCGCCGCCACCGAATCCTGCGCGTCGATGCCCGCCAGCACCAGGCGCCCCGCCTGGGTGGCCTGCATCGCCGCCGCCGCTGCAGCGCGATCCTCCAGCGAGTCGACCATGAGGATGTCGAGATCCTGCTCGATGCCCGCACGCAGCGTCTCCGCCGGGACGACGGTCGACGCGTCCGCTCGGGTCACGCCCAGCATGTCGGGCATCGCGCCGCTCGCCACCGCCAGCGCAGGACGGGTGCGCGAGGCAGCGAGCCCCAGCAGCGCCTGCAACGTCGTGCTGCGGCCATGCCCCGTCGGCGCCGCCACCAGCACCAGGCCCGCCCGCGCCAGGACCGTGCGTGCATGGTTGGCCAGCGCCGCGCTCATCCCCAACGCCTCGAGCTCGCGGTGCCCGGCCTGGCGGGGTGCACGCTGCACCACCACCCGTTGCCCGTGCACCACCGGCAGCACGAAGATGTCGAGCACCTCCCCTTCCCACCGCATCTCGCCGCGCTGCGGCCGCCCTTGTTCCGGCGAGAGTCGGGCTGCGGCGGCGATCTGCCCGATCAGCGCATCGCCGTCGGCACGCGCCAGTTCGCGAAAGGGGTGCAGCAGCCCAGAGACGCGAAACGCGATTTCGACACCCCTGGCACCGGGCTCGACATGGAGATGGGAAGCCTCGAGCCGCGCCGCCTCGGCAAGCAGCGCCTCCAGTTGCGGTGCGGCGGGCGCTGCTCCGCCCGCCGCGGGATGCCGTTCGACGTCGATATGCACTGTCATCCCCCTGCTGGACGAGGCCCGGCTACGCAGGCTTTGTGACAATCGACCTGCACTTTTATGACAATCACGCGTCCGGCTGGCATGAAAGCACCCGCTTTGGCAAAAGCGCGATCATGCAGATGTCCTCTCTTCCCACGCTCGGCAGCGGCCATCCGTCCGAACCGGTCGTCGCGCGCATCCTTTCCTATCCGGGCGTCCAGAAGGTGCCGAGCCCGAAGGTGACGCTGTTCATGGTGCGCAACTTCCTCGACCCCGCAGATTGTGCCGCGCTGGTGGCCCGGATCGACGAGAAGCGCCGCCCCTCCACCCTCGCCAATGCCGGCGACGATTATGCCTTCCGCACCAGCGAGACCTGCGACCTTGCCGCCGAGGACCCGCTGGCGATCGACCTCAAGGCGCGCATCCTCGATTTCATCGGGCTCGATGGCGCGCATGCCGAGCCGATGCAGGGCCAGCGCTATGCGATCGGCCAGGAATTCAAGGCGCACACCGATTACTTTGATCCGGGTACCGCCGATTTCCACAAATTCTGCGCCGTCTCCGGCCAGCGGACCTGGACGGTGATGCTGTACCTCAACCATGTCGAGGCCGGCGGTGCCACCCGCTTCAAGGCGATCGACAAGATCGTCCAGCCCGAGCCCGGCAAGCTGCTCGCCTGGAACAATCTGCGCCCGGACGGCAGCGTCAATCCGGCGACCATCCACCATGCGATGAAGGTCCGCGCGGGCACCAAATATGTGATCACCCAGTGGTTCCGCGAGCGGCCCTGGGCCTGGTGAACGCGCGATGCGAAACGCCCGGAGGAAAATCCTCCGGGCGCTTCGATACTGAGCATGGCCGCGATCAGAAGGTCGTGCTGAGGCCGATGCTGAAGATGCGCCCCTGGATATAGCGGTTGGCGTAAACGATCTTGCCGCTGTCGAAGGTCTGGCGCTCGTTGAAGCGCGTGCGAGTGAGGTTGCGCGCCTCCAGCTTCAGTTCGAACTGTGCCCCGCGAATCTCGAAGCCCTGCCGCCCGACGATGTCGAAGCGCACGCCCGGCCGCTCGATCACGTCCGGCTGGAAGCCGGTGCCGGACAGGTTGGACGGACCGCGATTGGTCACGCGGTCGCTCGCATAGTTGAACAGGAAGGTGAGCTGCGACAGCCGGCTTGTATCCTCCAGGCTCAGCTGCAGGTTCACCAGGTGATCGGACTGGCCGGTCAGCGGTGCACCGTCGCGGAACTGCAGCGACGCGGGACCGAACCCGGCCTGGCAGGTGCCGATCGTTTGATTGAGAACGTTGGGCGCGCAGCTGTCGTCCGCGGTGATCTCTGAATGCGTATAGGTGTAGTTGGCGATCGCGGTGAGCCGGCGCGTCGCGAAGAAGGCGCCGTTCAGGCCGTCGAGCGGGATGTACTTCTGCACCTCGACTTCGCCGCCGTACAGCGTCGCCTTGGGCAGGTTGGTGAAGCCGGTCTGCAGCCGGTCGTCCGAGCCGGTGTAGAAGCCGACCTGCTCGATCGGGTTGCGGATCCGCTTGTAGAAGCCGGCCAGCGTGAAGCGCTGCTCGCGTGCGAAGAACCACTCGTAGCGCGCCTCAAAATTCTGGAGCGTCGAGTCACGTAGCAGCGGGTTGCCGAAGAACAGGCGATCCGAGTCCGGGTCGCGGAACTGCTGCGGCGCCAGCTCGCGGAACTGCGGGCGCGAGATCGTCTTCGCATAGCTGCCGCGCAGCTGCATGTCGGGCGCGAAGTTCCAGGTGAGCGTCACCGCCGGCAGCCAATAGTCGTTGTCCAGCCGCGTCGACGGGCTGTCGACCGGCGTGACGAACTGCTTGCCCTTCTCGTAGCGGACGCCGCCGACCACCCGGAGGCCGTCGATCGCATCGGTTTCGGCCTGGAGATAGCCGGCATGGATGCGCAAGCCTGCGTCATAGGCATAGGCGCCCAGCGGCGTGTTGAACTGCAGCTGGATCGTGCACGCGCCGGTGCCCTGCTGCGGGCAGGCGTTGTTCACCACGTCCGGGCTCAGCAGATAGTCGGGGCGCAGCAGATTGTACGGATAGCCGGGCGCAGTGCCGCCGCCGACGCTGGTCTGGTAATTGAACTGCAGGCGGCGCGAGAAGCGCTGGGTGTCCGAATAGTAATAGCCGGTCGACAGCGTCAGCGGAACCGCATCGGGCCTGTAGGAAAGGTCGCCTTGGCCCGTCCACAGATTCTCGTTGAGGTCCGAGAAGATGATCGAGGCGAAGGGCGAGAAGCGCTGGGTCACCTGATAGGCGCCGTTGCACTGGAAACCGGTCGCACCATTGCCGCCGTCATAGGAAATAGTCTGGCCGGTGGTGGTCGTCGCCGAGCAGAGATAGTCGAACTGGCGCTCATACGGCGCATTGCGCTTCGAATTGGCATAGGCGCCGCGCAGATCGAGCTTCACGCCGGTGAACGGGCGGAGCTCCGCCACGCCCTGCGTCTCGAACAGCTCGCGCTGGAACCAGTTGGTGTTCTGCTGGAAACGCAGGCCGCTGGCGTTATTGTACACTTCCGCCGCCGAGCCGCGGCCCTGCTTGAGCACGTCGCGGATATAGACGTTGGTCAGTCGGATGGTGTTCTCGCCAAAGGCATAGCCCAGGCCGAGCAGCCCGTTGGCGATCACGCGGTTATCGGTCAGCAGCGTGCGGAAATCGTTGCGCAGGTCGCCATTGGTGTTGACGCTGTCCTGCTGGGTGATCAGCCGCGTGCGCCAGGTGTTGCTGTAGCCGAGCGAGGCGACGATGCCGAGCTGGTCCGACCCCAGGTCGAGCGCGCCGCCGCCGCTGATCTCCGCCGACCAGTTCGCCGGCAGCTGCGCGTTGCGCTGGAGCAGCGTGGTCGACGCGTTGGAGAGCTGCAGCACCTGCTCGGCCGGGATGATGCCCGTGCCGTTGGGCGCATTGCGGATGAAATCGGGCACCGAACGGGTGCCGTCGTCAAAGCCCAGCCAGTCGTGCTTGCCGCCATAATAGGTGTAGCCGAGCTCGCTGGTGGTCGCGTCGTCGGCGGCGAGCGAACCGCCGAAGGTCAGGAAGTCCTTCTTCGGGATCGCCTTGGTGGTGAGGTTGATCACGCCGCCGCCGAATTCGCCCGGATAGTTGACCGAATAGGTCTTCTGCACGAGCGCCGAGCCGACGATCGTGGTCGGGAAAATGTCGAGCGGCACCGAACGGCGCAGCGGCTCGGGGCTCGGCAGGGGCGAGCCGTTGAGCAGCGACGAGGAATAGCGGTCGCCGAGGCCGCGGACATAGACGAAGCCGCCGCCGACCACGCTGAGGCCGGTGACGCGGCTGAGTGCGCCGGCGATGTCGCCCTCGCCGGTGCGGGCGATGTCCTCGGACGAGAGGACCGACACGACCTGCGGCGTCGCGCGGACGACGTTGGGAATGTAGCGACCGGTGACGACGATCTCCTGCGGCACCGATCCGTCGAAGCCCGGCGCGGAGACCTCGACGGGGGGCTGCGCATCCTGCGGCTCGGCCGTGTCCTGCGGGTTGGCCGCAGGGGCTGCCGGCGTCGGTGCGGGCGCAGCAGCGCTCTGGGCGAGCGCCGCCGCCGGCACGAGCTGGGACGTCAGAAGAAGAAGCGTGGCATAGGCGTGGCGTCGCTGCATGGCCGTGTCATCCAGTCTTAGAAGTACGTGCGATGCCGGGGTGGCGGCGAGCACCACCCCGGCTCGGGTTCGCGTGGGCGTGCGGCCTCAGCGGCCGTTGCAGGCGAAGAACACCGAGTTGAACACCGGCGGGCCCTGGTCCTGCAGCGCGTCGTTCTTGGCGCGGATCGTCGAGCGATCGGTCGCGCTGGTCTCGCCGGCGACGAGGTTGACGCAGGCGACGTTCGACGGCGTCTTCACGATGCCGTTGACGAAGGTCATGTCGGCACCGCCGCGCAGACGGATCGCCGCCGGCGCAAGCGCCGTCTGGATGAAGGTGAAGTTGGCGTAGCGACCCCAGGTCCGGGGCAGCAGGTCCTCGGCGTTGTTCGAGTCGATCTCGGTCGAGAAGGAGTCGGCGGTGGCGCCAGAAATTTTCTGCGCCGCGATCATGAACTGCATGAAACCGCGCCAGCCATTGTCGACGTCGAAGCCGTCGTCGTCCGCGCCGGTGACCGCGATGTACTTGATGTTCGCGGCGCCGCCGAAGATCTCGATGCCGTCATCGGCCGAATTGTGGCTCTGAATGTGGTCGAGCACGGTACCCGAGCCGACGCCGCCCAGGGTGAGGCCCTGCAGTTCGTTGCCGTCCGAGATGGCGATGCCCGAATAGCGGATCTGAACATAGGACATCTGGCCGCTGTTGTCGGCATCGTCGGTGCCGCCGTAGAAGCGGCCGGTCACGCCTTCGATCGCGAGCTGACAGGGAGTCGGGTTGCTGCCGCCGGTGCCAGAGGCGCAGACCGCGGTACGCGCGCGGCCGAGCAGAATGATGCCGCCCCACTGGCCCTGGGTCGCGTCGCTGACGCCGTTGCTGGTGAGGTTCTGCTGCGAGGTGAAGATGATCGGCGCCTCACGGGTGCCGACCGCCTGGATCTTCGAGCCGCGGTTGACGAGCAGAAGGTCGTTGGTGGACTCGCTCGAATCCGCGGCAATGACGACGCCTGGCTCGATCGTCAGCGTGACACCGGCGGCGCCGCTTGCGCCCAGATCGGTGCCGACTTCGGTCTGGCCGCGCAGGCGGTAGAACACGCCCGCGATCTTCGGCAGCGTCAGGCTGGTGGTGATCGCCGCGGGCAGGCGGCAGGCACGGAAGGTCTGGACCAGACCGTCATCGGTGGTGCCCGCCGGGCAGGCAGCAGCCGAACCGCCGGTGCCTACCGCAGGAACCGCCGTGCAGTTCGCGCCGGTGCCGCCGAAGTTGGCGCTCGTCGAGTTGCAGGTCCACTGCTGGAACGCCGTGTCGCTCGGACCATTCAGCGCGCCAACATAGTTGGTGCTGGTGAAGAAGCTGCCAAGCGACGACGGATCGAGCGCGGCCGTCAGCGACGTGGCAGTCGCCGGGAACAGTCCGGAAATGGCCGTGCTCAGGCCATTGACGTTATTATTGGTGCCAGCCTTCACCAGCGCGAGCTGCTCGTCGGCGGTGATGGAAATGCTGTTGACGGTGGTCACTGCCGCGAACTGCGCGGCGGTGATATCCGCAACCGGCGCCGGAGTCGGCGTGGGCGTCGGCGTCGGGGTCGGCGCGACGATCACGACGCTGCCTGCCCCCGGCGATGCCACATTGTCCGCGCCGTTGCAGGCAGAGAGCGCCGCAGTGGCGGCTGTCGTCATGAACATTAGGCCGTAGCGCTTGAAGCTCGCCATCGCGCAATTTCTCCCGTCTTCGTTGTGAACCGGGCGCGCGGCGATGCGTGCGATGCCCCTCTTGCGCCCAAGCGGGGCACTAGACGGGGCAAATGACTCGATGATGCGGTTACAAAGACAAATTAAAGACGATAAAATTACAGTTTGAAGACACGCCTCGGCACGCTGATGCAAACGGGTAGGGGCACGACACAATCGTTCAATCGCAACGACTTTGGCGGACGCGCTCCCCCATCACGCTATCAAAGCCCGGCGGTGAGCACTACGCCGACGCACACCGCCAGCCCCGCGAGCGCCTGGCGAACGCTCAGCGCCTCCCGGAACAACCGGTGCCCGGCTACCGCGGCGATCGGCATCTCGACGACGCCGAGCGAGCGCACCGCCGCCGCCGGCGCTAGGTTGAGCGCGAAGAACCAGCCCGACGAGGCGAGCGCGCCGAACAGCCCCGCGCCGAGCGATCCCCGCCAACCGGCGATCACCGCCCGCAGCGCAGCCGAATCGCGCCACAGCAGGAAGGCGACCAGGCCGACGGTCTGCACCGCCTGCACCAGCGTGACGCTGGTCATCGCCGCGAAGAAGGGATGCGCCGGCTCCAGCGCCAGCCCCGCATGGCGGAAGCCGTTGAGCGCGAGCCCGAACAAAAGGCCGGAAAGCGTGCCGAACACCACGCCCGGCAGCAGCCGCCCCTCCCCGCCCACCTTGCGCGGCCAGACCAGCACTGCCAGCCCCGCGGTCGTCACTGCCACGCCCAGCCAGCCGAGCGGGCTCAGCGTGTCCCCGAAGACGAGCAGCCCCGCCAGCGCCGCCAGCGGGACCGAACTCTGCTGGAGCGCGGTACCGACCGCGAAGCCGGCATGGTGCATCGCCTGGAGCAGCGCCGCGGTGGCCAGCACCTGCGCCAGCGCGCCGAGCAGCGCCGGCCACCAGAAGGCCCAGCCGAGATGCGGGTGGAGATTGCCCGGACCCGCCACGGCGATGGCACCCAGCATCAGCGCGGTCGAGAAGGGCAGCCCGAACAGGAAGCGCACCAGCGTCGCGCCCCAAGGGCCGCTGGAGGCCATCATCCCGCGCTGGAAGGCGTTGCGCGCCACCTGGAAGGCCGCCGCCGCGACCGTCGCCCCTGCCCACAACATTGATCTCGCCTCCTTCCGCGCCCGCGCGCGGCAATCGACGAACCGGCCAATGGGCTATGCTGCCGCGCCTATCGCGGGCTGATGGGGCGAGCAACGAAAAAGCCCGCCGGACCTGGGGTCCGGCGGGCTTCTCTACCTGGTGGGCGCGGCTGGGATTGAACCAGCGACCCCTGCGGTGTGAACACAGTGCTCTACCACTGAGCTACGCGCCCATTGGCCTGTGGGTGGAACCCTGCGGCCGAAACGGGAAGCGGGCCTTTACGGTGCGGTTGGCGGTCTGTCCAGCCCCGTTTCGCACCCTGCCCGTAAATTTTTCGGTGCTTAGTTGACCGAATCCTTCAGCACCTTGCCCGGCTTGAACTTTGGCTGGTTCGACGCCTTGATGGTCATCTCCTCGCCGGTGCGCGGGTTGCGGCCGGTGGAGGCCTTGCGCTTGCTGACCGAGAAGGTGCCGAAGCCGACGAGGCGGACTTCGTCGCCCTTCTTGAGCGCGCCGGTGATCACGTCGAACACCGCTTCGACGGCCTTCACCGCGTCGCCCTTGGCCAGGCCCGATACGTCCGCGACCTGACCGATCAGCTCTTGCTTGTTCATGCTGGTGCAAACCCCCTGATATTGTGCGGGATACCGCGTTGATTGGATTGGATAGCCGAATGAGTCGCGGCGGCTGCGCTGGCGTGCGAGTCAGCACGGGCGAGCCGCCGGAGTCAAAGTCTTTCGGCGCGAATTGCGTCAGAAAAGTTACGTCATGTCAATGATGCAAAGCATCTCCGATCGCCGGCACGCCGGCGGGCGGCTGCGTAGCGAGTTCGTCCGCATCGGACCAGTCGATTGCGGTGAGCGGCTCGGTCAGCGCGAGGCGCAAAACCTCGTCGACGTGCGAAACTGGGACAATCTCCAGGCCTTCACGAATATTCGCAGGGATTTCGGCGAGGTCCTTCTCATTCTCCTCGGGGATCAGCACCATCTTGATGCCGCCGCGGAGCGCCGCGAGCAGCTTCTCCTTGAGCCCGCCGATCGGCAGCACGCGGCCACGCAGCGTCACTTCGCCGGTCATCGCCACATCCTTGCGCACCGCCACGCCGGTGAGGGTCGAGACGATCGAAGTGACCAGACCGATACCCGCCGACGGACCGTCCTTCGGCACCGCGCCTTCCGGCAGGTGGACGTGGATGTCCTTGCGCGCGAACAGGCTCGGCTTGATGCCGTAGCTCGGGCTGCGCGCGCGGACGAAGCTGAACGCGGCTTCCACCGATTCCTTCATCACGTCGCCCAGCTTTCCGGTCGTCTTGATCGCGCCCTTGCCGGGCACGGTGACGCTCTCGATGGTCAGCAGCTCGCCGCCCACCTCGGTCCAGGCGAGGCCGGTGACCGCACCGATCTGGTGCTCCTCCTCGCCCACCCCGAAGCGGTACTTCCTGACACCGGCATAGTCGGCAAGGTTCTCGGGCGTGATGGTGACCTGGGTCTCCTTGCCCTCGAGGATCTTGCGCAGGCTCTTGCGCGCGAGCTTGGCGATCTCGCGCTCCAGCGTCCGCACGCCCGCCTCGCGGGTGTAGTAGCGGATCAGGTCGCGCAGGCCCTCGTTGGTGAGGACGAACTCGCCGTCCTTCAGGCCATGCGCGTCGATCTGCTTGGCGACCAGGTGGCGCTCGGCGATCTCGACCTTCTCGTCCTCGGTATAGCCCTCCAGCCGGATGATCTCCATGCGGTCGAGCAGCGGCTGCGGCAGGTTGAGCGAGTTGGCCGTGCACACGAACATCACATCCGAAAGATCGATGTCGATCTCCAGATAATGGTCGTTGAACTTGCTGTTCTGCTCCGGATCCAGCACCTCGAGCAGCGCCGAGGCCGGATCGCCGCGGAAGTCCTGGCCGAGCTTGTCGATCTCGTCGAGCAGGAACAACGGGTTCGAGGTGCCGGCCTTCTTCAGGTTCGACACGATCTTGCCCGGCAGCGAGCCGATATAAGTCCGGCGATGGCCGCGGATCTCGGCCTCGTCGCGCACGCCGCCCAGCGACTGGCGGATGAACTCGCGGCCCGTGGCCTTGGCGATGCTCTTGCCCAGCGAGGTCTTGCCCACGCCCGGCGGCCCGACGAGGCACAGGATCGGCCCCTTCAGCTTGTTGGTGCGCGCCTGGACCGCGAGATATTCGACGATCCGGTCCTTCACCTTCTCCAGGGCATAGTGGTCCTGGTCGAGCACGCCCTGCGCCTCGGCGATGTCCTTCTTCAGCTTGGACTTCTTGCCCCAGGGCAGGCCCAGCAGCACGTCGAGATAATTGCGCACGACGGTGGCCTCGGCCGACATCGGCGCCATCGTCTTGAGCTTCTTCAGCTCGCCCTGCGCCTTGGCGCGCGCTTCCTTGGAGAGCTTGAGCGTGGCGATCTTCTGGGTGAGTTCGGCGACCTCGTCGCCCTCGCCCTCTTCGCCCTCATTGCCCAGCTCGCGCTGGATCGCCTTGAGCTGCTCATTGAGGTAATATTCGCGCTGCGTCTTCTCCATCTGGCGCTTGACGCGGCTGCGGATCTTCTTCTCGACCTGCAGCACGCCCAGCTCGCCTTCCATGAAGGCGAACACCATCTCAAGACGCTTCTGGGGATCATTCTCGACCAGCAGCGACTGCTTGTCGGCGACCTTCACCGAAATGTTGGCGGCGACCGCATCGGCCAGGCGCGACGGATCCTCCAGCTCGCCCAGCTGCACGGCGGTCTCGGCCGGCAGCTTGCGGTTGAGCTTGGCATAGTTCTCGAACTGCTCGACGACCGAGCGCATCAGCGCCTTGAGCTCGGCGCTCAGCTCGACAGCGGCATCCTCGAGCGACTCGTCCGCCTCGGTGACGGGCTCGACATGCGCGGTGAGATAGGCGCCGGTCTCCTCGATCCCGGTCAGGCTGCCGCGCTCCTTGCCGGCGACGAGCACGCGCACGGTGCCGTCGGGCAGCTTGAGCAACTGCAGCACTTCGGCGGAAACGCCGGTATCGTAGAGATCCTCGCGGCCGGGATCGTCCTCGGCCGGATCGAGCTGCGCGACGAGGAAGATCTCCTTGTCGGCAGCCATCGCCGCTTCCAGCGCCGCGACCGACTTATCACGGCCGACGAACAGCGGCACGATCATGTGCGGGAAGACGACGATGTCGCGAAGCGGCAGGACGGGATAGGACTGCTTCATGAAAACTCCGGGTCTGCCCCGAGGAGGGGCACCATAGACCTTATATATGGGGCCTGGAACGAGCGCATCAATCGCGTCGCCGCATTAACCCAGATTGCGGTGGAAAACTCCAGCCCTACCCCGCATTCTTACGCCTCTCGCCTCGCCGAACGGCAGCGCTATCATGCCCGCACCCTGTCGATTCGCCGACGGAACGGGGCCGCAGGGTCATTTGGGGGACGCATTGAAGATTTCGAGGATCGCGATGACCATGGCCGCACTCGCGGCAACCATGGGGCAGGCACAGGCACAGAAGCGTGGGGAACCGCCGATCACGCCGACGACCCAGGCCTCGGGCGGCCCGATCGCGCCGGAGCGCACCGCGCTGCGGCTCGAACATGCCGATCTCGCGATCGAGGTGCTGCCGGCCAGCTACGCGCTGCATGGCACCGCCACGCTCACCCTGCGCACCAGCGCCCCGCAGCGCGAACTGCAGATCGACCTCGACCGCAATCTGCCGGTCAGCGCGATCAAGATCGACGGCAAGCCGCTGACGCCCGCGCAGTGGCGCAACCCCGAAGGCCGGCTGTTCATCACCCTGCCCCGCCCGCTCAAGGCCGGCGACACGGTGGTCGCCAAGATCGCCTATGGCGGAACCCCGCATGTCGCGGTGCGCGCGCCCTGGGACGACGGCCTCGTCTGGGCGACCACGCCCGGCGACAAGAAGCCCTGGATCGCCACCACCGCGGAAGGCTATGGCTGCGACCTGTTCTGGCCGTGCCTCGATTTCCCGCAGGGCGAGCCCGCGCTGGTCGACCTGCACATCACCGTGCCCGCCGGGCTCAAGGCGCCCTCCAACGGCAAGCTGCTGCGGGTGGAAACGCTCGCCGACGGCCGCACCACCTGGCACTGGCGCGCGAAGAGCCCCAACCCGTATGACGTGGCGCTCAACATCGGCCCCTATCGGGAGCTGACCGCCGGCTATAAGAGCCGCTTCGGCAACAGCTTCCCGCTGCACTATTGGTACCTGCCCGGCCGCGAGGCCAAGGCCGAGGCGCTGTTCGCCGAGTTCGCGCCGACGGTCGATTTCTACGAAAGCATGATCGGCCCCTTCCCCTGGGGCGACGAGAAGCTCGGCGTGGTCGAGACGCCGCACATCGGCATGGAGCACCAGACGATCAACGCGTACGGCAACAACTACCGCAGGACGCCATCGGGATTCGACGAGATCTTCCAACACGAGCTCGGCCATGAATGGTTCGGCAACCAGCTGACCGCGGCAAACTGGGACGATTACTGGCTGCACGAGGGCTATACCCAGTATATGCAGCCGCTCTACGGTCAGTGGCGGGAGGGCGACGCCCGCTACGCCGCGATGATGGACCAGTATCGCCTCGCCATCCGCAACAAGGCGCCGATCGTCGCAGGCAAGATCCGCACCGAGGAAGAGGTGTATGAGGAAGGCAAGGGCGGCCCAGGCCAAGACATCTATTACAAGGGTGCCTGGGTCCTCCACACGCTGCGCTACCTGATCGGCGACGACCAGTTCTTCGAAGTAACCCGGCGGATCGTCTATGGCCGGCCGGACCCCAAGCCGGGCAACTTCACGCCGCGCTTCGGCACCACGCCAGAATATATCGGCATCGTCCGCCAGGTGACCGGACAGGACCTGCAATGGTTCTTCGACGTCTACCTTTATCAGGCCGACCTGCCCGAGCTGGTCAGCGAGCGCGCCGGTGACCGGCTGACGCTGCGCTGGAAGACACGCGAAGACAGGCCGTTCCCGCTTCCCGTGGACGTCCTGATCGACGGCAAGCTGCAGAAGGTGGCGATGCCCGGCGGCACCGCGACGCTGACCATTCCGGCCACCGCGCATGTCGTACTCGATCCGAACGCGCATATCCTGCGCCGTTCGGATGCGGTGGATGCCTTCCAGCATTGGGCGAAAGAACGATGATCGCGATCATCGCACCCGCGCCGATCGGCGTGCCGGCACTCGTCGCGCTGCTGATCGGGCTGGCGGGTTTCGTCGCGGCGCTGCTGTTCGTGCGCTTCCGCCGCTTACGGCGCGGCGAGGCCGGGGCGGAGGTCAGCAGCCGATCGGGCCGCGGGATCTGGCTGCAGGGCGCAGGCTTCTTCTGCGTTGCCTTCGGCCCGCTGCGGCCGACACTGCAGGCGGCATCGCTCGGCCAGGCGGTCATGGTGGCGGTCCTCGTCGGCACCTGTATCGGTCTGTTCCTTTCGGCGGCAACGGCGATGAGCAGCAACTAGAGCTTCGCCGCGCGCACCCGCCGCGACCATGATCTCGTCACCTGGGACCCGTTCGCAACGATCCGGCATCCGATCTATACCGGGCTGTTCGCCCTGCTGCTGGCGATGGCCACGGCGTTCGGCCATTGGCGCGGGCTGATCCTCGGGCTGCCGCTGTTCGCCTGGGGCACCTGGATCCGCGTCATCAAAGAAGAAGCACTTCTGCAGGCGCGGTTCGGCCGGCAATATGCGGCCTATGCCGCGCGCGTGAAGCGCTTCGTGCCCCGCCTCTTCTGACCCGCACGCAGGGCGTACCGGCAGGGCCCGGCTTGCATCGTCGGCAACGCTCTGCGACCTTTGGGCGCGCGCCACGAGACGCGCACGATCTGCTGGGGTGACGAATGACACTGTTTCGCGGCCTGATCCTGGGGCCCGCCCTGATGCTCGCGGCGGTGCCCGCCGGCGCGCAGGAAGACCTCCGGGTCGAGGGCGACTGGGCGCACAGCGCCAGCGGCATGACCTTCCCCGAGCGGCTGGGCAACGCGCTGCGCACCCGGATCCACGCCTATGACGCCGAGCAACTCGACGTCAGCGCCGGCTATTCGCTGCGGCGCGGCGGCGAGCTCGGCTTCGTCACGCTCTACGTCTACCCGGCGACGCCGGACCAGGACTGTGCGGCGTCGTTCGCCGAGATCGAACGCAACGTCACGCAGGGCAATGCCGATGTGAAACTGGTGGCGGAAGACCGCTGGCCCTCCCCGTCCGGCCGCACGCCCGACGTCGGCTATCACGCACGTTTCACCATGAAGGGCGTGCTTGACGGCAGGGAGCAGCCGCTCACCTCCGAAAGCTATCTGTTCTGCCCGGCGGGCGGGACCTGGCTGGTGGCGGCGCGCGGAAGCTGGTCGCGCGCGGCAAAGCTCGAATCCGCATTCGCCGAGCTGCTGCACGGCCTCGACTGGCCGCTCGAACTGGACGAGGCAGAGGAAAGCACCGGCAAAAACTGAGCCATCCATCGGTCGCCAAAGGCGGAGCGCTGGCGGCGCCACATAAAACAAGAAGGCGCGCAGGCCGAGGGACCCACGCGCCCTTTATTCGATGCTGCCGTTCGGGATCAGGCGGCGCTGCCGGCCTTTTCCTTCTTCGCATAGATGCGGACCGGCTCCTTGCGGCCCTCGACCACGTCCTTGTCGACCACCACTTCATCGACGCCGTCCATGCTGGGAAGGTCGAACATCGTGTCGAGCAGGATGCCTTCGAGGATCGAGCGGAGGCCGCGGGCGCCGGTCTTGCGCTCGATCGCCTTCTTCGAGACGGCCGTAAGCGCGTCGTCGGTGAAGCCGAGCTTGACCGCCTCCATGTCGAACAGCTTCTGATACTGCTTGACCAAGGCGTTCTTCGGCTCGGTCAGGATCTTGATCAGCGCCTCGACGTCGAGGTCTTCCAGCGTCGCGATCACCGGCAGACGGCCGACGAATTCGGGGATCAGGCCGAACTTGAGCAGATCCTCCGGCTCGGTCTGGCGGAGCAGCTCGCCGGTGCGGCGCTCGTCGGGCGCGGCGACATGCGCGCCGAAGCCGATCGACTTGCCCTGCAGGCGATCACCGATGATCTTCTCGAGGCCCGAGAAGGCACCGCCGCAGATGAACAGGATGTTGGTCGTGTCCACCTGCAGGAATTCCTGCTGCGGGTGCTTGCGGCCGCCCTGCGGCGGAACGCTGGCGGTGGTGCCTTCCATCAGCTTCAGGAGCGCCTGCTGCACGCCTTCGCCCGACACGTCGCGCGTGATCGAAGGATTCTCTGCCTTGCGGCTGATCTTGTCGATCTCGTCAATATACACGATGCCGCGCTGCGCGCGTTCGACATTATAATCCGAGGCCTGGAGCAGCTTGAGGATGATGTTCTCCACGTCCTCGCCGACATAGCCGGCTTCGGTGAGCGTGGTGGCATCGGCCATGGTGAACGGCACGTCGAGGATGCGCGCCAGCGTCTGCGCCAGCAGCGTCTTGCCGCAGCCGGTGGGGCCGACCAGCAGGATGTTCGACTTGGCGAGTTCGACATCGGCACCCTTGGCGCCGTGGTTCAGCCGCTTGTAGTGGTTGTGCACCGCGACCGAGAGGACGCGCTTCGCCTTCTTCTGGCCGATGACGTAATCGTCCAGCACGTCGCAGATTTCCTGCGGCGAGGGGACGCCCCCGTCCTTCTTGGACACCAGCGAGGACTTGGTTTCCTCGCGGATAATGTCGTTGCACAGCTCGACGCACTCATCGCAGATGAACACGGTCGGGCCGGCGATGAGCTTGCGCACCTCGTGCTGGCTCTTGCCGCAGAAGGAGCAATAGAGCGTGCTCTTCGAGTCACCGCCGCTGAGCTTGGTCATTCAATCCATCCTTCGCGCCTCGGGCGCGTAACGCTCGCCTGCCATCCTACACGCAGGCGAAATTCCGGCAATCCATAAATCGCCCCGCCCGCCCGACGTTCCATGCACCGGGAATCGCCAGGCGGCCGAGGATAGGGATATAGTGTTAATTTGCCGCTGCCGCATCCTCGCTCGGCACCGGGCGCTTCTCGTAGACCTCGTCGACGATGCCGAAGGCCTTGGCTTCTTCGGCTTCGAAAAACGAATCGCGGTCCATCGTCGTCTCGATCTTCTCGATCGGCTGGCCGGTATACTTCGAATACAGCGCGTTCATGCGCGCGCGGATCCGCAGGATTTCCTTGGCCTGGATCTCGATGTCCGACGCCATGCCCTGCGCACCGCCCGAGGGCTGGTGGAGCATGATGCGGGCGTTGGTCAGCGCCACGCGCAGGCCCGGCTCGCCCGAGGCCAGCAGGAACGAGCCCATCGACGCCGCCTGGCCGATGCACACCGTGCCGACGCGCGGACGGATATACTGCATCGTGTCGTGGATCGCCATGCCCGCCGTGACGACGCCGCCCGGCGAATTGATGTACATCCAGATGTCCTTCTTCGGGTTTTCCGATTCGAGGAACAGCAGCTGGGCGGTGATCAGCGAGGCCATATGGTCCTCGACCTGGCCGGTGACGAACACGATCCGCTCCCGCAGCAGGCGGGAATAGATGTCGAAGCTGCGCTCGCCGCGGCTCGACTGCTCGATGACGATAGGAACGAGTGCGCCGGTGACGGGATCGATGGTCATCTGACCGGAAAGCGGATGCATGTGGGATGATCTCGTGGTTGTTTATTGCCCGCGACTACATCGGCGCTCCGGCTGCCCAGCGCAAGAGGGGCATTGCCGGAGGGGCCGGGCTCAGGCCGATTGCAGCGCGCCAGCCCCCTGCCCGGCTCGCTCGATGCGCTCCAGCACCTCCGGCGCGGTGGCGAAGGCCTGCAGCGCGGTCTCGAGGGACGGCATCCGCTGACTGGCGAGCGGGACATGGCGCGGGCGCGGCGCCTTCCAGCCGAGCGTTCTGCCGGGAACCGCATCGACCAATCGGGCCGGCAGCCCGCAGGCTTCGGCTACTGACGTAGCGAAGTCCGCCCAGTGTACCGCCCCCCGGTTGGCGAGGTGCAGGATGCCGCTCGTTCCGTCGATCAGTTCGTCGAGCACCGCGTTGCACAGGTCGGGCACATAGGCGGGCGACACGACCTGGTCGTCCGCAGCAGCAAACCGCCGCCCGGCCGCCAGCGCCTCGACGACATGCACCGCGAAATTGTGCTGGTCCCAAGGCGAGAAGAACGCCGCCGTCCGAACGACCAGATGGCGTCCAGGCAGACCACCGATCGCCGCCTCCAACGCGGCCTTGCTGCGGCCATAGGCGCCGAGCGGCGCGCAGGGATCGGCCTCGGTGTAGGGCCGGTCGAGTGCGCCATCGAACACCAGGTCGCTAGAGAAGCTTACGGTCGCGATGTGGCGCTCGGCGGCGGCCATCGCGAGCTCGGTCGCCCCGAGGCAGTTGCCGGCGAAGCATGCCGCTTCCTCGTCCTCTGCATCGTCGACGCGGACCCAGCCAGCCGCGTTGATCACCGCCCAGGGCTGATGCGTATCGAGCGCGGCGGCGATCGAGGCGCCGTCCTTGAGGTCGAGCATTGCCCGGCTGGCAAGAACATAAGCGAGCCCGCGCACCTCGCAGCTGCGGGCCAGCGCCTGCCCCAGCGTGCCGGTGGCGCCTGCGATCAGCACCGTGCGCCGAACCTCGCCCGTCTTCTCGAAGCGCGTGCCAGGATTGGGATGCGGCCTGGGATGATGCGTCACGCGCAGGTCGCGCCGCCACCAGCCCTCCCCGTGGAGCGCGGGATGGGCGAGCCGTTCGCCTCGAGCCAATGCCCGTAGCAGCGGCACCATCGCCGTGGGCCGGGGTTCGCCGCCGCGGACGTCGAACACGCCGGGCTCGTAGATGCCCGGTTCCGTCAGCAGCGTGTTCCAGCCCGAGGCGCCGAACAGCGACCAGGCCGTGACCGCCTGCACCGCGACACCCGCGGCCCGGGCCGCCTCGGCATCCTCCCAGGCATCCCGCATCCAGCGCATCTGCTCCTCGCGCGTGCAGCCGTTATGGACCTCGGTGATCGCGATCGGGATACGGTAGCGCGCCCAAGCCTCGGCCAGTGCGTTGGCCAGCCCGTCCGGCGCGGGATCTAGAACGCGCACCGCCTCGGTATCGACATAGGCGATGCTGCCGTTGCCGCCGCGCATCGCCGGCGGATAGGCTGCGACATTCTCGTCGAGGAACCGATCGCTTGTCAGATAGTGGTTGATGCCGATCACGTCCGGCGGACAGGGCGCGTCGGCAAGCACCTCCAGCTTCCCGGCCAGCCCGAAGCCGGCCAGGCGCTCCCACAGGGCATGGCCGGGGACGACGCGGCCGCACAGCAGGTCCCAGCACATCCAGCGCCGGTCATTATCATAGGCGACCTGCGCCTGCGTGCCAGGCGTGCCATAAGTCTTGCCGAGATCATCGGTCTGGATCAGCCGTGCATCCGGCCGCACCGCCCGCACCGCTGCCATCGCGCAGACCACGCCCTCGACCTGATGCACCAGCGCGCGCCAGAAGCTGCCCTCGTCGCGGGCGTGCGGATACCAATGCCCGTAAAGCGCCGCGAACCTGGCGGTCGTCAGCGGCTCGTTGACCGGCGTCCAGTCCGCGATCCAGGGATAGCGCTCGGCAACCCGCGCCGCATAGTCGCCGAGCTTCCCGCCGAACTCGGGATCGAGCAGATCGGTGCGCCGCGGGCCGCTGCCGTGATGGACCAGCCCGGCGATCGGCCGCATGCCGAGCGCGCGCATCCGCGCCAGCCGGGTGTCGCTCCAGCCCCAGTCGCAGTCTTCACGATCGTCGGGGCAGACCCGCTCCCACAGCACCGGGAAGCGCAATGCAGTCACGCCCAGCGCGGCGATACGATCCAGATCCTCCAGCCGGTCGTGATGCCCGGTCTCGATGGTCTGATCGCGATACCGGTCGCCGACGCGATTCACCGTGCATTCGGCACCGCCCCAGAGTTCGAGTGGTGACATCGGCCCTCTCAAAGACTGCACGGCGGAGAAGATGCATTTCCCGCCGCGGTTCGCCGCGAACCTGGGTTAGGCCGCGCGCTCGGTTCGTCGCAAAAGCACCCGGAAACCCTCCGCAGAAGCGCGTAGCGGGTACATCCCCAATTCACTTCTCCGCCTATAAAAACAACATGGTTAGCAACGGTTATGGGCAGATCCCGGCGATGCCGGCGGCGGAGTGTGAGACGATGGTTGGGCGTTGGACGGAAGCAGAAGCCAAGGCGTGGTACGCGCAACAGCCCTGGGTGATGGGCTGCAACTTCACGCCCTCGAACGCGATCAACCAGCTGGAAATGTGGCAGGCGGCCACCTTCGACATCGCGGCGATCCGCGCCGAGCTGGCGCTGGCCGCGGACGTCGGCATGAACGCGGTGCGCGTCTACCTGCACGACCTGCTCTGGGCAGAGGATCCGGAGGGCTTTCTCGCGCGCATCGACACGCTGCTCGCGGTGGCCGACGGCTATGGCATCCGGGTGATGCTGGTGCTGTTCGATTCCTGCTGGCACCCCGATCCCGCGCTCGGGCCGCAGCCGGCGCCCAAGCCCGGCGTGCACAATTCGGGCTGGGTGCAGTCGCCCGGCATCCCGGCGCTGCGCGATCCCGCCCAGCGGCCGCGGCTGGAAGCCTATATCACGGGCGTGGTTGGCCGCTTCCGCACCGATCGCCGGGTGCTCGCCTGGGATATCTGGAACGAGCCGGACAACGGCCCGGAGGTGTCGCTGTGCGATGCGGTCGAGCTCGGCGCCAAGGCCGACCTCGTCCTGCCGTTGCTGGTCGACGCGTTCGGCTGGGCGCGCAGCATGCGCCCGGTCCAGCCGCTTACCAGCGGCATCTGGCTGGGCGACTGGTCCTCGCCCGCGCTGCTCACGCCTCTCCAGCAGGCGCAGACCGGCCTGTCCGACGTGATCTCGTTTCACAATTACGGCACCGCCGAGGATTTCGCCCAGCGGATCGACTGGCTGAGCGTGTTCGAGCGGCCGATCTGGTGCACCGAGTTCATGGCGCGCCCGGCCGGCAGCACCTTCGAGGCGATCCTGCCGGTCGCCAAGGCGCGCCATGTCGGCGCCTTCTGCTGGGGCCTGGTGCGCGGCAAGACGCAGACCCACCTGCCCTGGGCGGCCTGGGAAAACCCGAATCTGGCCGGGCTCAAGGACAAGTGGTTCCATGACATCTTCGACGTCGGCGGCGTCCCCTATGACGCCACCGAGGTCGAGTTCCTCCGTCTGTTGCGCACGCTCGACGACAAGGCGCCGCACTGGCCGCTGATCGAAGTAGACGCCGGCAAGGCAAATCCGAACCGGCCGAACGACGAGGCGAAGGCGGCCTGATCGCCGCCTTCCCTGCCTCACTCCGCCAGCGCCGCAGCCTTGAGCGGCGGGGTCTCGCGTTCCTCGGCGATGTGGCGGCGGTACGTGGCGAGCGCCTGCCCGACCACCTGGTCCATATTGTAGTAGCGGTAGGTCGCCAGCCGGCCGACGAACAGCACGCCCTTGGTCGCCTCGGCCAACGCCTCGTACTGCTTGAACAGCGCCTGGTTTTCCGGCCGCGGGATCGGGTAATAGGGGTCCCCCTCCGCACTCGGAAACTCATAGGTCAGGCTGGTGTTCGGCGCCTGCTGCCCGGTGAGGTGCTTGTACTCGGTCACGCGCGTGTATGGCACCTTCTCGTCCGGATAGTTCACCACCGCCACCGGCTGCGCCCATTCGCGATCCTCATGGACATGCTCGAAGCGCAGCGACCGATAGGGCAGCTTGCCGAAGCGGAAGTCGAAATACTCGTCGATCGGCCCGGTATAGACGATCTGGTCGAAGCTGAACCGCCGCTTCGCCTCCTCGAAGGTGACGCCGAGCTCCAGGTCGATGTTCGGATGATCGAGCATCTTCGCGAACATCGCGGTGAAGCCGTCGCGCGGCATCGCCTGGAAGAGGTCGGTGAAGTAGCGGTCGTCGGTGTTGGTCCGCGTCGGCACCCGCGCGGTGACGCTCTTGTCGAGCTCGGAGGGGTCGATCCCCCATTGCTTGCGGGTATAGCCCTGGAAGAAGGTCTCGTAGAGTTCGCGGCCCACTGCCGAGATCACCACGTCCTCGGAGCTGCGGATCACGGTTACCGGCTCGGCGCGCGCGGCGAGGAACTCGGCCGCTTGCTCCTCGGTCTCCAGCGACAGGCCGAACAGCGCGTTCAGCGTCGTCCGGTTGATCGGGATCGGCACCAGCTGCCCGCGCACCTCGGCGAGCACGCGATGCTCGTACGGCCGCCACGCGGTGAAGCGCGAGAGATACTCGAAGATATCCGCGCTGTTCGTGTGGAAGATGTGCGGGCCGTATTGATGGATCAGGATGCCCGCCTCGTCCTTGTGGTCGAAGGCGTTGCCCGCGATGTGCGGCCGCTTGTCGATCACCAGCACGCGCTTGCCGGCATCGGCTGCCAGCCGCTCGGCCATCACCGATCCGGCGAAGCCCGCGCCGACGATCAGATAGTCATAGTGGTCGCTGCGCACCGGCTTGAGCAGCGGCTGATCGGGTTCCGCCACCTGCAGGATCAGCCCGAGCATGCGCGCCGCAACCTGGTCCCAGCTCTGCTCGGCGAGCAGCGTGTCCGCCTCGATGCGCCAAGCGTCACCGGTGCGGCGCAGGGCCAGCGCCTGGTCGCACGCGTCGACAAACGCAGTCGCGCCATCCGCCACGAACACGCCCGCGACGTCACCATAATGGCGGATGACGTCGACGATCGGCGTGGACACCACCGGCAGGCCGGCGGCGAGATATTCCGGCGTCTTGGTCGGGCTGATGAAGCGGGTCGCTTCGTTGATCGCGAACGGCATCAGCGCCACGTCCCAGCCGCCGGCATAGAGCGGCAGCTCGGCATAGCTCTTGGAGCCGAGCCAGGCGATGTTCGCACGCTGCGGCAGCTCGGCAGGATCGATCTTCACCACCGGACCGACCATCACGATCGTCCAGTCGGGACGCGCATCGGCGAGCGCGGCGATCAGCCCGAGGTCCATCCGCTCGTCGATGACGCCGTAGAAGCCGAGGCGCGGGCGCGGCAGCCCGGCCTGATCGGCAACGTCCTGCACCAGCGCGCGGCCCTGCGCGAAATGCGCGGCATCCACGCTTGAGGGGAACGGGTGGACCGAAGCATGGCTTTCGCGCTTGGCTTCGTAGAGGCTGTAGCCGCCGGTGAAGACCAAGTCCGCAAGTCCGAACAGCTCTTGCTCCAGCGGCATCAGCTCGGGCGGGGCGAAGCGGAAGTTCTTCAGTTCGTCCATGCAGTCATAGACGGTGCAGGCGGCCGCCAGATGCCGCGAGAAGGGCAGCATCATCGGCGTGTAGTACCAGCGGATCAGCTGTGCGCCGATGCCTGCGACGTGATCGTCGAGCAGCGCGCGGAGCGCCGCCGTGCGCGCATCGCCGCCCATGCTGCCGGGCAGATGCGGCACTGCCACGGTGACCCCATTCCCTTCGTCGCGAAGCTCCAGCCAGGGCGTGGGGCTGTCGTCGTCGATCGGCTCTTCCCAGAACAGCACATCCATGTTGCGCGCGAAGCGGGTCATGAGGTGCTGGGGGCGCTGGAAGACGAAGTTCCAGCGAAGATGCGAAAAGCAGATCAGCGCGAAGTTGCTGCTCGGTCGGGTGCTTGCGGCATGGTTGGTCAAGGACGGTTTCCCTGTTGCGGTCAACAGAGAGAACCCACCCAAGCTTGTTGCCGTTCCAAGACGATAGCAACAATTCTTTTTAAATCAGCATGATACAAGTTAATGCAATTTAGTCTCACGCAGGCAGTGCGGGCCGCACCGAAGTACCGCCCGCCTGTTGCTCAGGCCGCGTCGACCATCACGATCTCGCTGTCTTCGATCGCGGTGATCTTGACCACCTCGACATCCTTGATCGCGGCACCGTCACGGGCGTTGACCCGCGTGCCGTCGATTTCCACCGCGCCGGTGGCGGGCACCAGATAGGCGCGGCGATCGCTGCCGAGCGTATATTCGGCTGTCTCGCCGGCGCGCAGGGTCGCACCCACGACCCGGGCATCGGTGCGGATCGGCAGCGCGTCGCCATCGCCCTCGAAACCGCTCGCCAACACCACGAACTGGCCGGCGCGGTCGGTCTTCGGAAAGGGGCGCGTGCCCCAGCTCGGCTTCTCGCCGCCGCGGGTCGGCTGGATCCAGATCTGGAAGATGCGGGTGGTCTCGTCCTCGCGATTATATTCCGAGTGCGCGATGCCCGTGCCTGCCGACATCACCTGCACGTCGCCGGCGACGGTGCGGCCGTGATTGCCCAGATTGTCCTGGTGGGTGATCGCGCCGTCGCGGACATAGGTGATGATCTCCATGTCGCGGTGCGGGTGCGGCGGGAAGCCGGTCTGCGGCGCGATCGTGTCGTCGTTCCACACGCGCAGATTGCCCCAGCTGGTGCGGGCCGGATCATAATAGTTGGCGAAGGAGAAATGGTGCTTGGCGTCGAGCCAGCCATGGTTGGCACCGCCGAGGCTGGAAAAGGGGCGAAGTTCGATCATTGTGGGTCTCCCTTTGGGGGTGCGCCGGGCCGCGGCGCCGTTTCGATGACCGGGATATAGGCGGGCTCGACTTCTCCAGTCAGTCGGATAAGTTTGACGCAAACGTTCCAGGAAATAGAAATGTCAAACCCGGGCACGCCCACCTTCGACCAGCTCCGCATCTTCCTCGCCGTGGTGGACAGCGGCAGCTTTGCGGGCGCGGGACGCCAGCTCAACCGCGCCGTGTCGGTGATCAGCTACGGCATCGCCAATCTCGAGGCGCAGCTGGGCGTGCTGCTGTTCGACCGCGAGGGCACCAAGAAGCCGCGCCTCACCACCGCCGGCGAAGCGGTGCTGGCCGAGGCGCGGACGGTGGCGCAGGGCATCGACGGGTTGCGCGCCAAGGTGAAGGGCCTGCTCGACGGGCTGGAGGCAGAGGTGAACCTCGCCGTCGACGTGATGCTTCCCACCCGCCGGCTGGGCGAAGTGCTGCGTGCCTTCCGCGCCGAATTCCCCACGGTGACGCTGCGGCTGCATGTCGAGGCGCTGGGCGCGATCACCAGTCTGGTGCTGGACGGCAAGGCGGTGCTCGGCATCTCGGGGCCGCTGGCACAGGGCATGAACGGGATCGAGTGCGAGGCGGCGGGATCGGTGGCGATGGTGCCGGTGGCGGCGCCCGACCATCCGCTCGGCCGGATGGACCCGATCCCGCCCGGCGCGGGGCGCGACCATGTCCAGCTCGTGCTCTCTGACCGCTCGCCGCTCACCGCCGGCCGCGACTTCGCGGTGATGAGCCCGCGCACCTGGCGATTGGCGGACCTGGGCGCGAAGCACGCGCTGCTCCGCGAAGGCATCGGCTGGGGCAACATGCCGCTGCCGTTGATCGAGCCGGACCTGGTCGCCGGCACGCTGGTGCGGCTGGCGATGCCGGAGAGCCCCGGCGGCATGTATCGCTTCGGCGCGATCTGGCGACGGGATGTGCCGCCCGGGCCGGCGGCGTCGTGGCTGCGGGCGCGGTTCGTCGAGGTGGGGCGTGGGGATGTGGATCTGGAGGGGCTTGGCGAGGCGTAGAACGCAATCGCATTGCGCAGCCGCCGTCTTTGCTATGAGACGATAGTCTGAGTAGCGCGCATTTCCTATCTGAGGCGCATGGTTGCACATCTGCGCGAACAGCTTCAGCAAATCTTTGGCGCCTACGTTCACCAAGACACTCTGGATACGGCCGCAGCTGAAATGGCAGGTCTCGGCCAGGCATATCCAGATCTAGACGAAGGTTTTCGCGGAGCGTTGCGCAGAAGCATCGAGTTCGCGCGAAGCGGGGACGCTGGCGTATGCATAGCGATCGAGAAAAGCGGATATCGTGCACTGAACACGGCGGAGGCGCAGCTTATACTCGCTGAGCTTCTTCGCTTATACATCGTCCATTTCAACATGAACACACGCGATTGATCTCGCTGGTGTTTGACCTCCTCGCTAGAACAGCACCGCCCCGCCCGCGACCAGCCGCACGTCCGGCGCGTTGTGGTTCAGCCCCGCCACCGCCAGCAGATCGAGCTGCAGCACCTTGGTCGGCCTCCATGCCGTCGACAGCGCGGCGAGGGCATGGGTCTCGTGCCCCTCTGGATCATTGTCCCGCTCCAGCGAGAATTCCGCAGTCGTCGTCACCTTTTCGCTGAGCTTGTAGCGCAGGCTGGTGATCCCGCTGACCGCGAAGTGCCGCCCCTGCCCGCTCTCGTTGGCGGCGGCATCGGCCTCGCCGGTGAAGGCCACAGCGAGCTTCTCGGTCAGGTCATATTGTACCGGCACGATGGCGCCCGCGGACCAGGTGCCGTCGCCGATCGGTGACTTGCCGGTGGGCGCAGTGAAGAAGCCCTCGACGCCGGCGGAAAAAGGCTTGCCCTTCTCGCCCGCGAGATGCTGACGCATCGCGAAGCGCAGGTCGCCGGTGCCGGTCACCCGGTGGATCGCGCCGGCCTTGTCGCGGGTGCGGTCCTGGCCATAGCCGGTCCAGCCCAGCTGCACCTCGGTCTTGGGGCCTACGCCCGCACGCACCAGCAGGTCGGCGGTGACGATCCGGTCCCCGCGCTGGTCGGCGGCGTCGTCGCGCTCCCAGTCGACGAACGAGGCCTCGACATGGACGCGGCCCGGCTCGGTGGTGCAGCTCGATGCGCCGATGCTCGGGCGGGTCGGGCAGAAGCGGGGATCATCGTCGGCAAAGGCATTGCCCTCCGCCAGCAGCGCCGTCGTAAGACCCAATATCCGTGCAGCGCGTACCATGTCATCCCCCGAGCGTGTGGAGGGCCCAACGATGCCATGTCGGAAATGTTTCGAAACAGAAGCCTCAGGCGTCGCGGATCGCATGCTCCAGATCGGCGGCATGGGCGGCGGCGGGTTCGGTCGGCGCGGCGGCATCGGCGAGTTCGGTCTCGACGCGTGCACCGCCGGTGAGCGTGCGGTGTACCGGGCAGCGATCGGCGATCTCGAGGAGCCGGGCGCGCTGGGTGTCGTCGAGCTCGCCCTCGATCTCGATGCGCCGGGTGAACAGGTCCGCCGGATGCACGCCTGCCTGGCGCTGGTGCCCGGCGAGCGTGCGGATGCCGGTGACCGGCCAGCCCTTCTGCAGCGCATAGACGCGCAGCGTCATCGTCGTGCAGGCGGCGAGCGCCGAGGCGAGCATCTGATAGGGCGTCGGCCCCGATCCCATGCCGCCGACCGACACCGGCTCGTCGAGCATCAGCGCCACGCCCGCGACCTGCACCGCCACCTGGAACTTGCCCGCGCCGGTATCGCGCGCGATCGCGTCCAGGGCCACTTCGCTGCTCATGCCGTCTGCTCCGCCAAGTTGGTCTCGATCGCGATACCCTGCTTGAGCGTCAGCGTCACCGGCGTGCGTTCGGCGATTTCGGCGAGCCGTGCCTTGGCGGCCGCATCGGGGCCCGTGATCGTCAGCACGCGCCGGATGTGCCGTTCCTCGGGCCTGCCGAGGATCCGCAGGTCGACATCGAGCGAATCGATCCGCCAGCCCTTGCGGTCGGCGTACATGCGCAGCGTCATCGCGGTGCATGCGCCGAGCGCGGCGAGCAGCAGTTCGTAGGGCGCCGGGCCAGCGTCGCGGCCGCCATTGCTCGGCGGCTCGTCGGCGAGGAGCGCGTGGCTGCCGGCCTGGATCCGGGTCTCCATCGCCTCGGGGCCGATATGGGCGGTGGTGTGCAGCATGGTCGTGGCCCTCAGATCGCCAGCAGCGCGATCGCTTCGATCTGCGCGGGGTTTAAGCCATGGTCGGCGAGCACCGGCACCAGATGCGCGGCGGGCCGGCGCTGGCGGCGCGTCGTGCAGACGAACTGGCGGATCGCCTCCAGCCGCGGGTTGGCCAGCGGCGTCGGGCGGCGGGCGCCGAACAGCGTGTCCGCCACGCGGCCGAGGAGCGAGGGCTTTTCGGTTGCCGCAACGGCGCTGCAGCCGCAGGCCGCCGCGTCCTGGAAGGCCACCGAGACGGCGGCCCATTCGGTCTGGCTGAGTTCGGGTGCTGTGTATCGGTCCATCGAAACCTCCTGTGTTGGGCCGTTTCTAGCCCGGCGACGCACTTCCGATCAGCCGGATAGTTTCGACGCTATCGTTCGAGGGAGTTGAACAGCTACTGTTCGATATAGTCGAACATATGGGACGACTTTATTCCAGTTCTCAGGCCATCTCGGCGGGGCCATCTTCCGGTCACCAGGCGAGGCAGATCGGTCCCCGCCCTCTTTCGGAGACACATCATGGCTACCGCACCTTATTCTCACACCGCCACCCCTACCAACGTTCAGTCGGCCCTGCCGCTGGTCGGCCGCATCGGCATCGCCGCGATCTTCCTGCTCAGCGGCCTGTCGAAGCTCGCCGCACCGGGCGCGACGATCGGCTATATCGCGTCTTCAGGCCTGCCCCTGCCGCAGCTGGGCTTCGCGATTGCGCTGCTCGTCGAACTGGGCGGCAGCATCGCGCTGATCCTCGGCTATCGCACCCGCATCGTGGCGGGGATCCTCGCCGCCTTCTCGGTCGCGACCGCGCTCGCCTTCCATTCGGCGCTGGGCGACCAGAACCAGTTCATCCACTTCTTCAAGAACATCGCGATGGCGGGCGGCCTGCTGCAGGTCGTCGCGTTCGGCGCCGGCGGCTGGAGCCTCGACGCCCGCCGCTAAGACGATCTGAAACCGCGTTGAAAGGGGTCGCACCAGGGGTGCGGCCCCTTTTCGCGTCCCCATCCATGCGTACAGGCGATCCGGCATCCGGTCTCCGCTAGACCCGCCTGCAAGGAGATCGCCATGACCCGCTGCACGCACATGAATTCGGACACGGTCCGCGAGGTTACCCCCAGCGCCAAGGGCTGCGAGGAGTGCCTTAAGACCGGCAGCTGGTGGGTCCATCTGCGGCTGTGCCGCGAATGCGGCCATGTCGGCTGCTGCGACCAGTCCCCCAACCGCCACGCCACCGCCCATTTCCAGGAAACCGGTCATCCGATCATGGAAGGCTATGACCCGCCCGAAGGCTGGGGCTGGTGCTATGCCGACGGGATCGAGGTAGACCTGCCCGACCAGACGCCGCAGCAGGGCCCGATCCCGCGCTTCTTCTGAACCCGCGCCGTGGACAGGCGCGGGCCGGGCGCTAAGACGGTGCCGATGATCGCGCATCCGCCGCTTCGATGACCCCGCCCGCCCCGGCGTCCCGCGCCGCACTCCTCTTGTTCGGCGCGGGCGATTTCGCGTTCAATCTCTACTGGCAGGCGGTTAATCTCTACCTGCTGTTCTTCTATATCGACACGCTGCGGCTGGCCCCCGCGCTGGCCGGCACGCTGTTCCTGGTGGGCGCGGCCTGGGACGGCGCGGCGGACTTCGTCGCGGGCGTGATCGCCGAACGGATGCGGCGGCCCTATCGCTGGCTGATCGGCTGGGGCGCCGTGCCGCTGGGGCTCGCCTTTGTCGCGATGTTCGCGGTGCCGGTGGGCGGCTGGGGCGCGGCGCTGGCGGCACAGCTCGGCTTCCGCACGCTCTACGCCTTCACCAACATCCCCTATTCGGCCTGGACGACCCGACTGGCGGGTACCAGCGCCGAGCGGTCGCTGCTCGCGGGGTTGCGGATGATCTTCGGCGCCGTCGCCGCGACGCTGGTCGCGGGGACGCTGCCGGGGCTGGTGCGGGCGCTGGGGAGCTACGGCGCGGCGAGCGCGCTCCTCGCTGCGCTCGGCGTGCCGTTGCTCCTGGCGATCGCGTGGATGGTGCCCGAGCGGCGGCCATCGGGGGACGCGGCGACCCGCCCGGCGATCGGCCCGGCGCTGATGCTGCTCGCGCGCAATCGTGCGTTCGTCGCGCTCAACCTCGCGGCGGCGGCGGGCGCGGCCGCGGCGGCGCTGACGACGCAGTCGGTGCTCTATTTCTTCCGCTATGTGCTCGCCGACGATCCCGCCGGGCCGCAGGCGCTGGCGGCGATGGCCTTCGCCAGCCTCGTCGCGACGCCGCTCTGGACGATCGCGGCGCGACGGGCCGGGGCGCGGGCCGCGTGGCTGGCGGCGTGCGGGCTCGCACTGGCCCTGCCCGCCGGCTTCGTGCTGCTGCCGGCGCCCGGCGTCGGCGCGGCGACGCTGTTCCTGCTGGGCATGCAGGTCGCGTTCGCAGGCTTCGGGCTCGCCGCCTGGACCTTGCTGCCCGACAGCGTCGACTGGGGCGCGGCGCGCAGCGGCGTGCGGGTGGAGGCGATCGCGTTCGGCACCTTCGCGCTCGCGCAAAAGGCGGCGCTGGCGGCGTCGGGGTTCGCGATCGGCGCGATCTACCAGGCGAGCGGCTTCGTCGCCGGGGCGCCGCAGGGGGCGAGCAGCCTGGCGGCGATCCGCTGGCTGATGCTCGCGGGACCGGCGGCGCTGCTGCTCGGCGCGCTGGCGGCGGTGCTGGCGCTGCCGCTGCGGCGGGATACGCTGGCCTGACCCATCCTCCCCCTGACGGGGGAGGATATGGGGAGATCACGCGCCCGCCCTGATCCAGTCGTGCATCGTCATCCAGCGGACGAATTCGCCAAACCATCCGGTGCTCGTCGTCTTCTTGGGATACATGCCGAAGCCGTGGCCGCCCTGTTCGAACAAATGGAACTCCACCGGCCGCTTGGCGCCGCGCCAGCTATCGATCAGCCCAAAGCCGGTATTGCCGAACAGCGGATCGTCGGCCGCGAGCGCCACGAACAGCGGCGGCGCGTCGGCGGGGACCTGGAAGGTGGTCAGCGGGCCGTAGATCGTGCCGATAAAGGCGGGCTTGGCGTCCTGCCCGTCGAGCGCCGTCGCCAGGGTGAGCATCGCGCCCGCCGAAAAGCCGACCATGCCGATCTTGTCCGGCTGGACGTGCCATTCGGCCGCGCGCTTGCGCACCAGCGCGAAGGCGGCGCGCGCGTCGGTCACCTGGGTGGCGATGCCCGCCATCATCGCCTTGGGATCGGCACCGCGCGGGGGCCCGCCCCCGCCGCCGGCGAAGCGCGCCTTCATCGCGGCTTCATAGGCAGCGAGGTCCTGCGGCGTCTGGTTGAGCCGGTACTTGAGCACGAAGGCGGCGACGCCGTGCGCGGCGAGCGCCTTGGCGACGTCCCAGCCTTCGTTCTGCATCGACAGCGAGGTGAAGCCACCGCCCGGTGCGACGATCACCGCGGTGCCGTTCGCCTTGGCGGGATCGGGCAGGAACGGGGTGAGCGTCGCCACCGTCACGTTGCGGGCGAATACGCTGCCATATTGACTGTGCCAGCTCTCGGTCGCGGTAGCACCGGGCAGCGAGCCGGTGCCGAGTTCGATCGCGCTCGGCTGCGCGGGCGTGGCGATCGCCGTCATCTTGTCGTTCTGTGCCAGCGCGGGCAGCGGCGCGGCGAATAGCGTCGCCAGGGTGAAGCCCATGCACAGCGCAAGTGCGGGCCGACGTTTCAACGAATGTGAACGCATCCAATCCTCCCCGTTAATTGCTTTGGCCGAGTATCAGCACCCGCATCACGTTTGTCCAACAATTAAATCGGCCTGTTGATCGATCGAAGCGTTCGGATCAAAGGGAATAAATCATATAAATACTGATTAGTTCTCGAAAGTTAGTATCGTGGGTTTTGGCGTCGCGGGCGGCACTTCGGTGGATTACTCGGTCTAGAGGGGCCGACGCCGGGCACTTCCCCAGAATCCCAGCGTACCGCCACCCCATGCCGGAGTTTATGCAAATCGCTCGCAATCGCATTGACAATGCGAATTGCTCGCAATAGGCGCTCCCGTAACGACGTTCAAAGGGGAATTACGTGAATCGCACTTCCGCGACGCTGGCCAGCGCGCCGGCTTTCGTTGCACTCGCCTGTGTAGGCTTTCTCGTCTCGGCACCCGCCCAGGCCGAGGACAAGCACGCGAACGACGGCACTACGACCAGCGCGGCATCCGATGGGGACTTGCAGGATCGCGATACGATCATCGTCAACGGCCAACCCTATTCGCCGCACCAGCAGTCGCCCAAGGCGACGCGGCCCGTGCGGGACACGCCGCAGACCATCACCATTCTCACCAACGAGGTGATCGAGCAGCAGAATCTGCTCACCCTGCGCGACATGCTGTCGACCGTTCCGGGCATCACCTTCGGTGCCGGCGAAGGCGGCGGCGGCTATGGCGATTCGATCAACCTGCGCGGCTATTCGGCCAATACTGACATAACCGTCGACGGCATCCGCGACAGCGCCCAGTATACCCGCACCGATCCGTTCAATCTCGAACAGCTCGAAGTCGTCAACGGCCCCAACTCGGTGCAGAACGGCGCGGGCTCGGTCGGCGGCTCGATCAACATGGTGACCAAGAAGCCGCAGGCGAACACCCGCATCCTCGCCTCGGGCGGCATCGGCACCGACAATTACTATCGCGGCACGGTCGATGCCAATGTGCGCGTCAACGAGCTGATCGCCTTCCGCCTCAACGCGATGAAGCACGACAACGACGTGCCCGGCCGCGATGTCGAGACGATGAAGCGCTGGGGCGTGGCGCCGGCGGTGACGATCGGCATCGACAGCCCGACCAAGCTGACGCTGCAATATCTCCACCAGGAGGACGACAACACGCCGCAATATGGCGTGCCCTATTATCAGGTCGCCGGCGGCGCGCTGCCGGGTGTCAGCCGCGCCAGCTATTTCGGCTTCCGCAATGTCGACACGCAGCAGAGCAATGTCGACCAGGCGACCGCAACCTTCGAGCATCACTTCAACGACCGGGTGACGATCCGTAACGTCACGCGCTGGCAGGACGTGACCCAGCACAGCATCGTCGATCCGCCCCAGGGCACCTGGTGCCTGGCGAACGGCCTCACCCCCACAGGCACGCCGTGCACAGTCGCCTTCACCGGCGCGACCACGGGCACGCTCACGGTGCCGGCCGGCTATTACTATGCCTCGGGCCCGCGCGGGAACACCCGCAACACGCGCAACCAGCTCGCCTATGACCAGGTCGACCTGATGGCGCGGTTCAACACCGGTTTCATCGAGCATTCGGTGACGCTGGGTGCCGCGGCGAGCTGGGAGAAATTCTATCTTTCCACCGGCAACGTGCTGCGCAATGCCAACGGCACCAACCCGCTGCTCTATTACCCGCTGATCAGCATCGCCAATCCGAACGCGGTGGTGACAGGCCCGGCGGCGGCCAGCGGGATCGCGCGCGTCTATGGCAGCAACGTCTATACCGGCCCGATCAACTATATCGAAAGCGCGCGGCAGACCGGCGAGCTGACCAACTATGCCGTCTATCTGTTCGACACGATGAAGCTCGGCGAGCATTTCGAGATCAACGGCGGCCTACGCTGGGAGTCGAACGACGGCAGCTACCGCGCCGATACCGTCTCCACCACCACGGCGACGCTGGGCCAGGTGACGCCGGGCACCGTGTTCTACAACAAGGACAAGCTGTTCTCCTACCGCGCGGGCCTGGTCTACAAGCCGATCAAGGCGATCAGCCTCTACGTCGCCTATGGCAACTCCAAGACGCCGTCCAAGACCTCGGTCAACGGCTCGTGCACCGCGGCGACGTGCAACGTCGATCCGGAAACCGCGCGCAATTATGAAGTGGGCGGCAAGGCTGAAGTGTTCGGCGGGCGCCTGCTGCTCACCGCGGCGCTGTTCCGCAACGAGCGCACCAACTACAAAGTGGCGACCGGCGACCCGCTGGTCCCCGAGCAGCAGCTGGACGGCAAGTCGCGGGTCAACGGCGTCGCGCTGGGCGCTGTCGGCCAGATCACCAAGGCCTGGTCGATCACCGCCAACTACACCTATCTCGACGGCAAGGTGCTGCGCAGCATCGCGCAGAACAGCCCGGCGGGCACGATCGACTATGGCAAGGATGCCGAGCTGCAGAACACGCCGCACCATTCGGGCAGCCTGTTCAGCACCTACCGCCTGCCGTTCGGGCTCACGCTCGGCTACGGCGTGACCTATCAGGGCAAGGCAGCGTTCAACCTGCCGACGGCGACCGCGCCGCAGGTGCTCTACAGCCCCGATTACTGGGTCCACAACGCGTTCCTCTCCTACGAGATCACCCGTGCCCTGTCGGCGCAGGTGAACGTGAAGAACGTGACCGACTCGCTCTACTATACGCGCATCCGCAACAATGGCTGGGCAACCCCGGGCGACGGCCGTGCGGCGGTGCTGACGCTCAACTATCGCTTCTGATCGCGAAGGCCGCGACGCCTTGGCCCCTTCCGGCGCTCATGCCGGGAGGGGCCGCTTCTTTTCTCCGCCCTTGATCTGGCGCATGTCCTGCAGCACGCGGGACGATCACAGGGCAGGATGTTTTCCCGCGCAGGAGTGTGTGCATGCTGATCCCGATCCCCGACCTGCTGTCGTCCGCCGAGCTCGCGCGGGTGCGTGCGCTGGTGGATGCGGCGGAATGGGTGGACGGCAACGTCACCTCCGGCCCGCAGGCGGCGCTCGCCAAGCGCAACGAGCAGCTGCCCGAAGCCAGCCCGGCAGCGCGCGAAGCCGGGGCGGTGATCCTGGATGCATTGGCGCGCTCGCCCTTGTTCATCGCCGCGGCGCTGCCGCTCAAGATCTTCCCGCCCTTGTTCAACCGCTATGCCGGCGGCCAGAATTTCGGGCTGCACGTCGACAATGCCGTGCGCATCCAGCGCGGCAGCGAGTTCCGCGTGCGCTCGGACCTGTCGATGACCGTGTTCCTGGAGGACCCCAAGGCCTATGCCGGCGGCGAGCTGCTGATCGAGGGGCTGTTCGGCGCGCAGTCGGTGAAATTGCCCGCGGGGCACGCGATCCTCTATCCTTCGTCGAGTCTGCACCGGGTGACGCCGGTGACCAGCGGCGCGCGGGTCGCCAGCTTCTTCTGGCTCCAATCGATGGTCCGCGACGACGGCGCGCGGCGGATCCTGTTCGACCTCGATCGCTCGATCCAGGGGCTGGTCGGCGAAGTCGGGCAGGGCCATGCCGAGGTGGTGGCGCTGACGGGGGTGTACCACAATCTGCTGCGCCGCTGGGCAGACGCGTAAGGCGGTTGTTGCCGCTGTGGGGGCGGCGTTGATTCCTGGCTAGGCCCCTCGCTTATCGGGATCGATCGACGGGCGGCGCTGTGGTGGAGAGCCGTCCACGACATCAGTTGCGGTCATTCGGCCACGCACTTGCCTCTTCCGATTGCGGCCGTTCTGGAGATGTGGCGAAGTTAATGTGCCAACCGGAGGGCAGCTAATTGCCCCTGTTCGCAAAAAACGGCCAAGCACAAAGCAACCACTATCGGAGCGTTGGGTAAGCGGTTCCGAACCAATCCCGCGCGCACTGCACGGGCGGGCGGAGCGCCACCCTGGCCGCAAGCGTGTCCTCCCCCGCCAGGGGGAGGATTAGAGGGTCACACCAGTTCGAAGCTGCCCGACACGCCTTCCGCTTCGGCCGAAGGCGCGATCCAGAGCTGGAACTTGCCCGGTTCCACCGTGGGCTTGAGCGTCTGGCCGATGAACAGCAGGTCGGCACGGCTCAGCGTGAACTGCACCTGCTTGCGCTCTCCGGGCTTGAGCGCGACGCGGCGGAACGCCTTCAATTCGCGCACCGGACGGGTGACGCTCGCCGCCACGTCGCGGATATAGAGCTGCACCACTTCCTCCGCGGCGCGCGACCCGCTGTTGGCAATGGTCGCCGACACCACGAGCTTGCCGTCTGCCGACAGCTGGCCGCCGCCGAGATCGAGGTCGCTATACGCGATCTCGCCATAGGTCAGGCCGTGGCCGAACGGGAACAGCGCCTGGTTCGGGAACTCGCGAAAATGCGTCTTGTATTCCTGCAGCGGGCCGGCCGGATTGGGGCGGCCGGTCGGCTTGTGGTCATAGTGATAGGGCTCCTGCCCCGTCGCCTGCGGGAAGGAGACCGGCAGCCGCCCGGAGGGGCTCACCACCCCGAACAGCACGTCGGCGATGGCCGGCCCGTCCTCGGAGCCGAGGAACCAGGTGACGAGGATCGCCGGTGCCTTTAGGACCGCGCCCTCCAGCGCCAGCGCGCGGCCGTTGCGGAGCAGCACCACCACCGGCTTGCCGGTCGCCGCCACCGCCTCGGCCAGCGCCATCTGCGCCGGGGGCACGACGATCGCCGAGCGCGACTGCGCCTCGCCCGACATGCGGGCATGCTCGCCCACCGCCAGCACGACCACATCGGCGGCGCGCGCCGCAGCCACCGCCGCCTCGATCCCACCGGGGATCGGGCCGTCGAGCCCGGCGCCCGCGGTGACGCTCACCAGCGCCGGATCCTGGACCAGCGCCTTGACGCCGGTGGCCAGATCCACCGCCTCGGCATCGGTGCCATAGACGTTCCACGGGCCGATCAGATCGTGCAGCCCGCTCGCGAACGGCCCGATCAGCGCGATCTTCTTGCCCGCGCGCGGCAGCGGCAGCAGCCCGCCTTCGTTCTTGAGCATCACGATCGAGCGCGACCCCGCCTCGCGGGCGAGCGCGAGGTTGGCACGCGTGCGCACCCGCGCCTTCTCGCGTGCCGGATC
Source organism: Sphingomonas sp. ABOLE (assembly GCF_003950455.1). Lineage (NCBI taxonomy): Bacteria > Pseudomonadati > Pseudomonadota > Alphaproteobacteria > Sphingomonadales > Sphingomonadaceae > Sphingomonas > Sphingomonas sp. ABOLE. The sequence goes on along the minus strand of NZ_QQWY01000014.1, from coordinate 40,013 downwards.
GATGCGGCGGAACGGATCATCGAACAGGCCGAGCTGCACCTTCAGCGCCAGCACCCGCCGCACCGCCTCGTCGAGCCGCGCCATCGGGACCTCCCCCTTCGCGACCAGGTCCGGCAGGTGCTTGATGTAGAAGCCGCTCTGCATGCTCATGTCGACGCCGGCCATGAAGGCGAGCTTGGTCGCCTCGCGCGCGTCCGCCGCGAAGCCGTGGGCGATCAGTTCCTCGTCGGCGGTATAGTCGGAGACGACCAGCCCGTCGAAGCCCCATTCGCGGCGCAGCACTTCGGTGAGCAGCCATTCGTTGGCGGTGGCCGGGATGCCCGACAGCTCGTTGAACGACGCCATCACCGTCGGCGCACCTGCCGCCAGCGCCGCCTGGAAGGGCGGGAAATAGGTTTCGCGCAGCGTCCGCTCGGAAATGTCGACGGTATTATAGTCGAGCCCCGCCTCCACCGCGCCATAGGCGGCGAAATGCTTGGCGCAGGCGGCGACGGCATCCGCCGCTTCGAGTCCCTTGGCGCCCTGGAAGCCGCGCACCCGCGCCGCAGCGATCAGCTTGCCGAGCAGCACGTCTTCGCCGGCGCCCTCGACGCCGCGGCCCCACCGCGCGTCGCGGGCGATGTCGACCATCGGCGCGAAGGTCCAGTCGATTCCGGCGGCCGCCGCCTCCACCGCCGCGACACGCGCGGTGCGCTCGGCGAGATCGGGATCGAAGCTCGCCGCCTCGCCCATCGGCACGGGGAAGACGGTACGAAATCCGTGAATCACGTCGGCGGCGAAGAGCAGCGGGATCCTGAGCCGCGAGTCGCGCGTGGCGACCGTCTGCATCCGCTTGGCCATTGCAGCACCATTGCCGTTGAACACGCCGGTCAGGCGTCCCGCGCGCACCTCGGCCAGCTGCCCGTCGAAGTTCGACGAGGCACCCGCAGGATTGAGCGTCACCGCCGCCCCACCCGACCAGGCGGCCGCCATCAGGGTGAGCTGCCCGGCCTTCTCCTCGACGGTCATCTGGGCGAGCAGCGACTCGACCGCGGCGGGCAGCTTCTTCGCGCCCGCCTGGAGCAGCATCGCACGCGCCGGGCTTGCTGCCCAGGCCGCCGCCGCGCTTGCCCCGATCAACACCGCACGCCTGGAAATTTGGCCGTCTTTCACGCGTTTCCTCCCACAGCGCGACCCTACATCGGCCGCTGCATCAACAATCTTGCAACCCGCTATTGCTTCATGTAACCGGTTACATCAAGAGCTTGACGCCATCACCGGCAAACAAGCCGTCGCAACCCAGACCCAGGAGGGGACGAAGACCGCCATGCCGAACGCCACGATCCGCGATGTCGCGCGTGAAGCGTCGGTGTCGGTCGCGTCGGTGTCGCGCGCGCTCAATGGCGCGACCAACATTCGTCCCGAACTGCGCGATCACATCCGCGATGTCGCCAATCGACTCGGTTATGTGCCGCATGCCGGTGCGCGCAACCTGAGCCTCGCCCGCTCCTCGACGATCGGTGTCGTCGTTCCCGATCTCCACGGCGAGTTCTTCTCCGAATTGCTGCGCGGCATGGACCGCCAGGCGTCCGAACTCGGCCTCCACCTGCTGCTGATGGTGATGCACGGCGAGGCCGATCGCGGCATCACCGCGCTCCACGCGATGCGCGGCCGGGTGGACGGGCTGGTGGTGATGGCGCCGCAGATCACTTCGGACGAGCTGTTCCAGCACCTGCCCCGCACCATGCCCTCGGTGCTCGTCAACTGCGCGCCGCACGACGGCGTTCGCGCCGAACTGCGCGTCGACAACGTTGCCGGAGCCGTCGCGGTGGTCGAGCATCTCGTCGCCGGGGGCTGCCGCCGGATCGTCCATATCGCCGGCCCCGCAGCCAATATCGACGCGCAGGAGCGCCTGCGCGGCACCCGCGAGGCCTGCGCCCGGCTGGGCGCAGAACTGCGCGTGGTGCAGGGCGACTTCAACGAGGACAGCGGCACCGCCGCCATCGCCACGCTCCAGGCAGAGTGCGCCGACTATGACGCGGTGTTCGCCGCCAACGACATGATGGCGGTGGGCGCGCTGATGGCGCTCAAGCGCGCGGGCGTCTCCGTGCCCGAGCAGGTGGCGGTGGCCGGGTTCGACAACATCCCGCTGACCCGCCTGATTTCGCCGGCGCTCACCACCGCCAGCATCGACATTGCCGAATTCGGCGCGCGCGCCGTGGTGCGCCTCGCCGGACTGATCGATGGCGCCTCGGACGACACGCTCGAATGGCGTGCGCCGATCGTCATCGCGCGGGAATCGACCCGCCAACACCCCAAAAACACAACAGGAAACCCGATCCGCCGGGGAGATAGAGAGTAACCATGAACAAGCTCGTTTTGCGTTCTGCATTGCTGACGATGACCGCGCTGGGCACCGGTGCCCTGCTCGCCCCCGCCCCTGCCATGGCCCAGGTCGGCCAAGCCTCGCTGCGCGGCACGATCACCACGCCCGCCGACAACCCGGTCACCGAAGTGACCGCGATCGAAGTGTCGACCGGCATCCGCCGTAGCGCGACCGTCGGCGCCGACGGCAGCTACAACTTCGCCTCGCTGCGTCCGGGCACCTATCGCCTCGAGATCAAGCTGCAGAACGGCGTGCGCAATTCGGACGCGTTCACGCTGCGCGTCGGCCAGAATGCCGGCCTCGACCTCGACCTGACGACCATCACCAGCGCGCCGACCGCCGACGCCGGCGCGGCGCCCGCAGGTGACGACACCGCGGCGCCCGCGACGGGCGACGAGATCGTCGTCACCGGCAACCGCATCCGCTCGCTGGACGGCGGCCAGGTGGGCATCAACATCACCCAGCGGCTGATCGAGCAGCTGCCGCAGAACAACCGCAACTTCCTCGCCTTCGCAGACCTCGCGCCGGGCGTGCGCTTCATCGAGGGCGCCAATGGGGAGTCGCGCATCCAGGGCGGCGCCCAGGCCAGCAACACCGTCAACGTGTTCATCGATGGCGTCAGCCAGAAGGACTATGTCCTCAAGAACGGCATCACCGGCCAGGACAGCTCGGCAGGCAACCCGTTCCCCCAGCTCGCGATCGGCGAGTATCAGGTGCTCTCGTCCAACTACAAGGCCGAGTTCGACCAGGTCAGCTCGGTGGCGATCACCGCCGCGACCAAGTCAGGCACCAACGAGTTCCACGGCGAAGGCTTCATCGACTATACCAACCAGGATCTGCGCACCCGCCGGCCGACCGAGCTTTTCCCGGTCAAGCGCGACAAGGTGAACTCCAACAACAAGCAGTTCGGCGTCGCGCTGGGTGGCCCGATCATCCAGGACCGCGCCCATTTCTTCGTGACGTACGAAGGCAAGCGGATCGACAGCCCGTATGACGTGCGGCCGGAGAACGGCGTCTCGACCAGCATCTTCCCGTCACAGTACCAGCAGTATTTCGGCACCTTCTCGCAGCGATTCAACGAGGACCTGTATTTCGGCAAGATCGATATCGAGCCGACCGACAGGGACCTGGTCGAACTGACCGGCAAGTATCGCAAGGAATCGGGCTCGCAAATCCAGACCGGCATCAACGCGCCGAGCACCGCGACGCTCAACAAGGTCGACGAGAAGCGCTTCATGCTCCGCTGGCAGCACAGCGAGGACAATTGGATCAACGACGCCCCGCGTCTCCTACCAGGACACGAAATGGGCGCCGACGCCCGAGACGAGCGGGAACGCCTTCTTCTTCCAGGCCTCGACGCTGAACAACGGCAACTTCACCCGCACCGATCTGCTGCGCTATGGCGGCGGCGGCAGCCAGCAGAACAAGGGCCAGAAGGGCTGGACCTTCCAGGACGACTTCACCTGGACCGGGTTCAGCGGGCACACCATCAAGGTCGGCACCAAGGCGAGCTTCATTCGCCTGCGCTCGATCGAGCAGAACCGCGCCAACCCGCAGTTCACCTATGACATCAACGCGTTCAGCCCCACCGGCTTCAACGACCAGATCCCGTATCGGCTCGACTTCGGCGTACCGACGGGCACCGGCCCGGTCGACGTGCGCTCCAGCAACTTCCAGTTCGGCGTCTATGCGCAGGACGACTGGGACGTCACCTCGCACCTGACGCTGAACCTCGGCCTGCGCTGGGATTACGAACGGACTCCGGCGTTCGTCAATTTCGTGACCTCGCAGGAAAATCTCGCGGCGATCGCGCCCACCAATTATCCCAACCTCGTCAACGCCGACTACAACATCAACGATTTCATCTCGAACGGCCGCAACCGCAAGACCTTCACCGGCGCCTTCCAGCCGCGCCTCGGCTTCACCTATCGCATCGACGAAGCCGGGCGGTTCGCGGTGTTCGGCGGCTATGGCCGCTCCTATGACCGCAACCAGTTCGACTTCCTCCAGCAGGAAGTGAACCAGAGCGCCTACGCCGTTCGCAACTTCAACTTCATCGGCGCCGACTCCAATCCGAACAACGCCTGCCAGGGCGCGGATGCAACCACCTGCGTCACCTGGAACCCGATCTACCTGACGCCCGAAGGCCGCCAGCAGTTGCTCACCGGTGCCGTCGGCGGCGGACGCGAGTTCCGCTTCCTCAAGAACGACCTGAAGGTCCCCTATTCGGACCAGTTCAGCCTGGGCATCCGCGGCCGTTTCCAACAGCTCGGGCTCGAGCTCGGCTACAGCCATATCGCCAGCAGGAACGGCTTCGCCTTTCTGCTCGGCAATCGGCGGCCGGACGGCAGCTTCTTCTTCAACGATCCCGCCAATCCGACCGACACTCCGGCGCCGCCGTTCGGCTTCTCGCCCCCGGGCTATCGCAGCATCATCCTCGGCACCAACGGACTGAAGACCAACGCGGACTCGGTCTATTTCAAGGTCACCAAGACCTACACCCAGGCCTCGCCCTGGAGCCTGGATGCCACCTACACCTACACCGAAGCCACCGAGAACCAGCTCGGCGAGACCTATCTGCTCGATTTCCCGTCGATCAGCGACTATCCGATGCTGCGCTCGTCGGGCGTGCCGCGGCATCGCCTCGTCATGGCGGGCAGCGTCGATCTGCCACTGGGCTTCTCCTTCTCGTCCAAGCTTCAGGTCGAATCGGCCGCCTATCAGAAGGCGATCCTGAACCAGTCCAACCCGTTCCAGCGCGTGATCGTCGGGCGTGAGACCGATGGTTCGGGCGGCGGCTGGGGTCGGCGCCAGATCGACATGGCGCTCACCAAGTACGTGCCGATCAAGTTCATCAGCGACCAGACCCGCCTGCGCTTCCGCGTCGACGTGCTGAACGTGTTCAACGACTATAACTTCGTCACCTTCAACAACGACCCCGCCTCGTCGAACTGGGGCGCGCGCAGCAGCTATGACGTCGGCGGCAACCCGCCGCGCACCTTCAAGCTGTCGGTCGGCTATTCCTTCTGATCCCTCCTACTGGGGCGGCGCATCTCCCGTGCGGCGCCCCATCTTTTTGAGGACCCAAGTTTCATGATCGATCGCAGGCAACTGCTCGGCTCCGGCGCGGTGGCGCTGGCGGGCCTCGCGGGCGCATGCTCGCAACCCGGCACCCGCCTCGGCGGGACCGGCCCCGCGTCGGCGGCAGACCCGCTCATCCGCGACCTGCAGGAACGCACCTTCCGCTATTTCTGGGACACCACCGATCCCGAGACCGGCCTTGCGCCCGATCGCTGGCCCACCCCCTCCTTCGCCTCGATCGCCGCGGTGGGCTTCGCGCTCACCGCCTATCCGATCGGCGTCACCAATGGCTGGATCACCCGCGAACAGGCGCGCACCCGCACGCTCGCCACGCTGCGCTTCTTCGCCACCGCGCCGCAGGGCGACGGCCAGAGCGACGCCAGCGGTTACAAGGGCTTCTTCTACCATTTCCTCGGCACCACCAAGGGCCGCCGCTTCGCCCGCGCCGAGCTGTCGACGATCGACACCGCGCTGCTGCTGGGCGGCGTGCTGTTCGCGCAGAGCTGGTTCGATGCCGACGAGTCCCAAGAGGCCGAGATCCGCGCCCTCGCCGACCAGCTTTATGCCGCGGTCGACTGGACCTGGATCACCCCGCGCCCGCCCTTCGTGTCGATGGGCTGGCATCCCGAGAGCGGCTTCATCCCCTCGGACTGGAACATCTATAACGAGGGACTGCTGCTCTATGTGCTGGCGCTCGGCTCGCCGAGCCATCCGCTGCCGCCCGAGACCTGGACTGCGTGGACGGCGCGCTTCGACGCGCAGTGGAGCGACAAATGGGGCGAGCCGCACCTCCATTTCGCGCCGCTCTTCATCCACCAGTACAGCCATTGCTGGATCGATTTCCGCGGCATCCGCGATCCCTATATGGCGGCCAAGGGCATCGACTATTTCGAGAACAGCCGCCGCGCGGTGCGGGCGCAGCGCGCCTATGCGATCGCCAATCCGGGCGGCTGGACCGGCTATGGCGCGGATGTTTGGGGCCTGACCGCCTGCGACGGGCCTGGCGACTTCAGGCAGCGGATCGGCGGCCGCGAGCGCCAGTTCTTCAGCTACTCCGCACGCGGGCCCGACGATCGCGACGACGGCACGCTGGCGCCGACGGCCGCTGCCGCCTCGATCGCGTTCGAGCCGGAACTGGCCGGCCGCGCGGTGGCGACGATGCACGCGCGCTATGGCCGCGGCATCTATGGCCGCTACGGCTTTCTCGACAGCTTCAACCCCACGCTGACCCGCGCGACCGCGCCGCTCAAGCACGGCAAGATCGTGCCCGGCATCGGCTGGGTCGATGGCGACCATCTGGGGATCGACCAGGGGCCGATCCTGCTGATGATCGAGAACCTGCGCAGCGGCCTCGTCTGGGAGGTGATGCGCCGCAACCCGCATATCCGTCGCGGGCTGCAGCGCGCTGGCTTCAAGGGCGGGTGGCTCTAGGGCCGGCCGGCTTTAATCGTCCTGCCGGTCGGTCTTCTTGGGCGCGACCCAGACATGGACCGGCACGACGACCTTGCCCGGCGCAGGCTTGCCGATGTCGACGCGGCTGGCCTGGACCAGTTCGCCGTTCGAAAGAGTAAAGGACGCCCAGGGCTTGGGCATGCGGTTGAACGTCATCTTCTGGATGGGTTCGCCGGTGTTCGAATTCATGATGGTAGCAATGACAGGCATGCGCCTGCCGCTATTCGGGCAGGCGCCGGGCTGTCCAGCGGGGGCGCCGACGAATCTGTGGATAGCCCTCATGCCCGTCGGGCGCGATCCACTCCCCAGCCATCGTCATCCCGGTGAAAACCGGGATCCAGTCGCTCCTCGGTGCCTGCAAGAGCCGCGAAGGAGCGCCAATGGATCCCAGCTTTCGCCGGGATGACGGCTGGCGGCGAGGTGTGGGTTCCTCTGCGGCCGCTCTCGTGTAAAGCCGCCGTCGAACCGGCATAAGGGAGCAGCCCATGATCATCCGCAGCGACGAGACCCAGGACATCGAGGTCCCCGGCGGCGGCACGATGCGGATGCATCTGTTCCGCCCGGCGGTGGAGGGTCGCTTCCCGGGCGTGCTGCTGTTCTCGGAGATCTACCAGGTCACCGCGCCGATCCGGCGGCTGGCGGCGATGCTCGCGGGCAATGGCCTGCTCGTCGCGGTGCCCGAGGTGTATCACGAGTACGAGCCGGCGGGCACGGTGCTCGCCTATGATCAGGCGGGCACCGATCGCGGCAATGCGCTCAAGATCACCAAGCCGGTTGCCGCGTTCGATGCCGACGCCACCGCGGCGCTGACGGCGCTCGCGGCGCATCCCGCCTGCTCGGGCAGCCTCGGGACCTTCGGGGTGTGCCTGGGTGGGCACCTCGCCTATCGCGCGGCGCTCGATCCGCGCGTCTCGGCGGCCGCCTGCTTCTATCCCACCGACATCCACTCGGGCACGCTCGGCGAAGGCCGCAGCGACGACAGCCTCGCGCGCATGACCGAGCTCAAGGCCGAACTGCTGCTCGTCTGGGGGCGGCAGGACCCGCACATTCCCTTCGCAGGCCGCGAGGCGATCCGGGCGCGGCTGGAAGAAGTTGGCGCCTCCTATGCCTGGCACGAGCTCAACGCCCAGCACGCTTTCCTGCGTGACGAGGGCCCGCGCTACGATCCCGCGCTGTTCCTCCAGGCAATGGCGCTGACCGTCGACTTCTACCGCCGCACGCTCGGCGGCTCGGTATAATCCGGGGGCTGCATTTGCAGCCCTGTGATGCTCTTTATTGACAGACCACCTCTCTTCGAGTGGTATGACCAATAAGGCGGCGCAGCAAGCGATCGCCATGGGAGAGACATCGCAATGCGCACGAATTCGGCTTTGGCCGCCCTCTTGCTGTCCTCCGCCGCGATCGTGGCACCGGCTTGTGCACAACCGCAGTCTACGCGCCAGACCACCGCCGAGCCGCGCGCGACGATCGATCTCTCTACCGGCTGGCGCTTCCACTTCGGCGACGCCGATGCCGGCCCGGCCGCTCCCGGCTTCGACGATGCGGCCTGGCAGCCGGTATCGGTGCCGCACACCTGGAACAAGGTCGGCACCTATGCCGTCACCCGCGCGGCGGATGCCGATATGCGGCAGGGCCTGGGCTGGTATCGCCGCAGCCTTACCGTCCCCGCCGCGCTGAACGGACGGCGGCTGTTCCTCGAATTCGACGGCGTCTCGAAGATCGCCGATGTATGGGTGAACGGAACGCATGTCGGCCGCCATGCCGGCGCCTTCGCTCGCTTCCGGATCGACGTGACCGGGGCGCTCAAGCCCGGCGCCAACAGCCTTGCGGTCCGCGCCGACAACAGCGCTTCGGCGCCGGGCAGCAGCACCGAGCATGTGATCCCGCTGGGCGGGGATTTCTTCGTACAGGGCGGCATCTATCGCGGCGTGCGGCTAGTGGCGGTGGAGGATGCGCATATCGATCTCGCCGATCATGGCGGGCCGGGCGTGTATCTGCACACGCCGAAGGTCTCCGCGGAGCGAGCCGAGGTCGCCGCGAAGACGCTGCTGCGCAACCTCGGCACTCGCGCCCGCACGCTAACGCTCACCACCACCATTCAGGACGCAACCGGCAAGCCCGTCGCCACCGATCGCGTGCCGGCTGCGCTCGCGCCCGGCCAGGCGCTGGCGGTGGAACGTGGCCTTACCCTCGCGAGCCCCCACCTCTGGCAGGGCCGCGCGGATCCCTATCTCTACCGCGTCGTCAGCGAGCTGCGCGACGGCGCTCGGGTGATCGACCGGCAGGTCCAGCCGCTCGGCATCCGCAGCTTCGCCTTCGATCCCAATCGGGGCCTGATCCTCAACGGCAAGCCCACCCCGCTGCACGGCGTCTCGCGACACCAGGACGTCGGCGGCAAGGGCTGGGCGCTCACCCCCGAGGACCATGCCCGCGACATGGCCCTCGCGCTTGAGCTCGGCGCCAACACCATCCGGCACGCGCATTACCAGCACGCCCAGGAATGGACCGACGAGGCCGACAAGGCGGGCATGGTGGTGTGGGCCGAACTCCCCTTCGTGCACGAGGCCAATGTCGAGCCCAGCCTGCCGCCCGCGCCGGAGACGATCGCCAATGCCGAGGAACAGCTGCGCGAGCTGATCCACCAGAACTACAACCATCCCTCGATCCTGCTCTGGTCGGTGGGCAACGAGGCCGATATCGGCGCGGCGATCGATGCGATGCGCAAGGGCAGCGGAAGGCCCGCCCAGTCGCGCGCGATGCTGGAACGGCTCGACAAGCTGGCCCGCGCCGAGGATCCCAGCCGGCCGACCGTCTATGCCGATTGCTGCGAGGACACGCCCTCGATCCTGTCGATGCAGGGGGCACCCAGCCTCAACGGCGTCACCCAGGTGATGGGGCTCAACCGCTATTATGGCTGGTATTATGGCGATCTGGACGGCGTCGGCCCCGCGCTCGATGCGCTCCATGCCAAGCATCCGGCGCTGCCGATCGGCCTCAGCGAATGGGGTGCCGGGGGCGCGATGACCCAGCATAGCGACAATCCGCGCGGCGGCCCGGTCGCCGCCTATGGCCGCCCCCAGCCCGAGGAATATCAAAGCCTCGCGATCGAGGAGAATTGGAAGCAGATCCGCGCGCGCCCCTGGCTGGCGGCGAGCTGGCTGTGGAACCTGTTCGACTTCGCCACGACGATGCGCAACGAAGGCGACGCGACCGACATCAACACCAAGGGTCTCGTCTCCTACGACCGCAAGATGCGCAAGGACGCCTTTTATTTCATCCAGGCCAGCTGGTCCGATGCCCCGGTGCTGCACCTCAACGGCGGCCGCTATGTCGACCGCGCCTATGCGGTGACCGACGTGCGCGGCTATTCCAATGCCGATCGGGTGTCGCTGTCGGTCAACGGCAAGCCGGTGGGCGAGGTCGCCTGCCCCGACCGGATCTGCGTGTGGCCGGGTGTGGCGCTGGCGCCGGGGGCCAATCATCTCGTCGCCACCGCCACGATCGGGGGCAAGCAGGTCAGCGACGCGCTCGACTGGACCGCGCCCGATCCGCGCAAGGGCGTGTTCATCGACAGCGGCGCGCTGGTCGGCGGTACGATGGGGGGCGACCGCTACGGCTCGGACGACTTCTTCCGCGGCGGCACGGCGAAGGTGCTCGCCGGCCCCTCGCCCTTCGCCCCGCCCCCCAAGATCGGAGGCACCGACAGCCCCGCGCTGTTCGGCAGCTACCGCGAGGGCAAATTCGGCTATGAGATCCCCCTGCCCGACGGCAGCTGGACGGTGACCATCGCCAGCTTCGAGCCCGATGCAGCCAAGGGCGCCGCGCGCAGCTTCGCGGTGCTGGCCGATGGCAAGCGGGTGATCGATAGTTTGTCGCCGATGCAGGCGGCGGGTGGCGCCAACAAGGCGGTGACCCGCAGCTTCCAGGTGAAGAGCAGCGGCGGCCGGCTGACGCTGGCGTTCGAGCCGGTCGGGGGCGACGCGGTGGTGGCGGGGATCGCGATCCGGCCCAACTGAGGCCGCGATTTTGACCTTTGCCGCGACATTGCCCACAAGCATGGGCGATGCCGGACCCGTTGCGCAGCGTCGCCTTTGAAGGCGTTGGGAAATCCTATGCGAAGGGCGCGCGGGCGGTCGACGGCGTGTCGCTGGAGATCGCCGGCGGCAGCTTCGTCGCGCTGGTCGGCGCCTCGGGCTCGGGCAAGTCGACGCTGCTCAAGATGGTCAACCGGCTGATCGAGCCGAGCGAAGGTCGCGTCCTGATCGACGGCGACCCGGTCGATGCCGAGCCCGCACACCTGCTGCGCCGGCGGATCGGCTATGTCTTCCAGAATGTCGGGCTGTTCCCGCATCTGACCGTCGGCGAGAATGTCGCGATCGGGCTGAAGCTGGCGGGCACGACGGATCGACAGGCACGCGTCGCCGAGCTGCTGCGACTGGTCGATCTCCCCGAGGCGATGGCCAGGCGGATGCCCGACGCGCTCTCCGGCGGCCAGCGCCAGCGGGTCGGCGTCGCCCGCGCGCTCGCCACGTCGCCCAGGCTGCTGCTGATGGACGAGCCGTTCGGCGCGCTCGATCCCGTCACCCGCGACGCGCTCGGCAAGGCGATCCGTGCGCTGCACGAAACCATGGGGCTCACCACCATCCTGGTCACCCACGACATGGCCGAGGCGCTGCTGCTCGCCGATCGCATCCTGGTGATGGAAGCCGGCCGGGTCGTCGGCGACGCTTCCCCACGCGACTTGCTCGCCGGCAAGGGTGGCGCCGCGGCCGATGCATTGGTCGCGGTGCCGCGCGAGCAGGCCGAGCGGCTGGCGGCGCTGGCGCGATGACCAGCGCCTTCGCTCGCGTGCCCGAACTGCTGGCGCAGCATCTGCTGCTTGCCTTTGCCGCATTGTTGCTCGGCATCGCGATCAGCCTGCCGCTGGCGGTGCTCTCCGCCCGGCATCGCGGCGTGGCCCGCGCCGCGCTGGGGCTGGCCAGCCTGATCCAGACGATCCCCAGCCTCGCGCTGCTCGCGCTCTTCTACCCGCTGCTGCTGTCGCTGTCGGCACTGGTCGGCGGCGGCATTCCGGCATTGGGCTTCCTGCCCTCGCTGCTCGCGCTCACCCTCTATGCGCTGCTGCCGATCCTGCGGAATGCAGTGACCGGGCTGGTCACACTCGACCCGGCGGTGCGCGAGGCGGCGGACGGAGTCGGCATGACCCGCTGGCAGAAGCTCCGGCTGGTCGAGGCGCCGCTGGTCGCGCCGGTGGTGATGGCCGGCATCCGCACCGCCGCCGTCTGGACGATCGGCGCGGCGACGCTCTCCACCACCGTCGGCCAGCCCAGCCTGGGCGACCTGATCTTCGCCGGGTTGCAGACGCAGAACTGGGCGCTGGTGCTCGCCGGCTGCATCGCCGCCGCCGGGCTCGCGCTGGCGGTCGACGCACTGCTCGGGCTGGCCGAATGGGGCATCGCCCATCGCCGCCGCGCGCTTGTCTGGCTGAGCCTCGGCCTCCTAGCCGTCGGCGCACTCGCCGCCCTCGCCCCCGCCTGGCCGGCGCGCCGCGGCGTGGTGACGATCGGCGCCAAGGGCTTTTCCGAGCAATACATCCTCGCACGGCTGATCGGCACCCGGCTGGAGGCGGCGGGCTATAGCGTGCGCTACCGCGAGGGGCTGGGCTCGGGCGTCGCCTATGGTGCGCTGGCGAGCGACGCGATCGACGTCTATGTCGATTATTCGGGCACGATCTGGACCAACCAGATGCACCGCACCGACGTGCCGCCCCGCGCCGCAATCGTCCGCGGCGTCGCCAACTGGGCGAAGCGCACCAGCAACGTCACGCTACTGGGAAGCCTCGGCTTCGAGAACGCCTATGCCTTCGTGATGCGGGGCGACGATGCCCGGCGGCGCGGCATCGCGACGATCGCCGATCTCGCCAAGGTCGCGCCGTCGCTCAAGCTCGCCACCGACATCGAGTTTCTCGAACGCTCCGAATGGAAGGCGGTGCAGCGCGCCTATGGCCTGCGCTTCGCCGCGGCCAATCCCTATCAGCCGACCTTCATGTACCGCGCACTGACCAGCGGCACCGCCGACGTGATCCCCGCCTTCTCCTCCGACGGCCGGATCGCCGCGCAGGGGCTCACGCTGCTCAAGGACCCCAAGGGCGCGATCCCCGGCTATGACGCGGTGCTGCTGATCGCGCCCCGTCACGCGAAAGATGCCCGCTTCCAGGCCGCACTCCGCCCGCTGATCGGCGCGGTGCCGGTCGAGCGGATGCGGCAGGCCAATTACCGCGTCGACCGTGACACCGACAAGCAAAGCCCCGATGCCGCCGCGCGCTGGCTGGCGACGCAACTCGACCGCTAGCCTAACGCCGCACGACCTGGCGGATCAGAGGCAACGCGCGTCGCGCACCGGCGCGTCCGCACCGCGGGTCAGCCAGCGGCCGTCGGGCGCGCGATATTTCTCGCCCGGCGCGGTGCGCAGGATCAGGTTGCAGCCGGTGACGAACGCCATCTGCTCGACGGTCGAGCTCGCTGCCGCCTGCTGGGTGTACTGACGTTTGCGCTGGATGTTGATGTTGTTGACGATCGCCTGCAGCTCGGGCGTCGCCGTGCCGACAATGCCGAGATAGCCGTCGGGCTGTTCGCCAACGAGGCCCTGCTGGCGCGCCGCCTGATAGGCGGGGTCGCGCTGGGCGAAGGCCGGGGCGATCCCGCCCGCCGCGATCGCGGCTGCCATGCCGAAGGTCGAGAGCAACTGTCGCATCAGAAAATCCCCGGATTGTCCTGGATGATGGCCTTCGCCTTGTTGTCGAGGCGATAGACCACTTCCTGGGTGATCGAAATATTGAGGTTGATCACGATCGGCTTGTCGGGCGCGTTCACCGTCACGCAGCCGCCGAGCAGCGCCAGCGGGGCGATCCCGCATGCCCCCAGCCGAAGAGACGAACCATGTTTCATGCTTCCAAGCTCATAGACATGCCTTTCATGGACGGGTTGTGCTGTCGGCGGGCTGAACGGAGCGCTGGCCCGCTTCCTGCGCACGTTTCTGCTCCTCGATCAACGCCGGCAGGTTGCGCTCGATCAGGCGGCGTGGATCGTACCAGGATTGCACCGAATCCATCAGCTGGCGGAAGGGCGCGTTGATCCGCACGTTGAAGACGAGCGGCAGCCGCGCCAGCCGGCGGAGGAGGAAGTTGGACCTGGTGCCCTGCCCCTGGCTGAGCCCGGAGAAGCTGATGTCGGTGATCATCTCGCCCGCCAGCGGCCCGTTCATCCGGATCGACAGGTTGCGATAGTCGAGCGACTTGAGCGCCTGGAACGCCATGTTGCCCCAGGTGCCGAGATTCTCGCGCGAGACCTCACCCACATAGGCGATGTGCCCGCCCTTGCGGGCGCGCAGCTCGCCGCCTTCGATACGCCCGCCGCTCTCGTCGAAGATCATCGGCAGCGTGCCGTCGAAGGTGCCGGTGGCATCGAGATTGTCGAAAGCCATTTCCTTGAGGAACAGGGCGGCGTCGACGCCCTTCACCTGGAAGGTCATGCGGCGCTTGCCGGCTTCGTTGAAGTCCAGCGTGGTCGGCTCGAGGACGAGTTCCCCCCCCGCGAACGGCCAGCGCGCCCCCTCGACCCGCACGCGGCGGCTGTCGAGCAGCTGGTAGCGGAACTCGCCTGCGCGCACCGGCACGCCGGGATTGATCTCGGTGACCGTCGCCACCTGCCCCGACGCGGTCTGCACGCCCAGCAGATCGGTGAAGTTGAGCTCGGTGGTGAGCCCCTGCACCGGGCCGAAGGCTGCCGCCAGCGCGACGTTGGTGACGGTGAAGCGGCCGCTGCTGGTGACTGTCTCGCTGTCCCATGCGATCTTGCCCGAGCCGGCGACCGTGCCGTCGACATCGGCGATCACGCCCAGGGTGAGCGGCGTGAGGTCGATCGGCTGGAGTCCGCCGGTCTTGAAGCGGATGCCCGGCACGTCGAGCACCGCCTGCCCCGCGCTTTGGCCGAGATCATGGGTGATCGACACCTTGGCGACTTCCACCGGTCGCTTGGTGCCGATCAGATCGGCCTGCGCCTCGATGCGGTTGCCCTGCAGCGTCAGCCGGCCCGCGGGGGCGAGCAGCGGCTCGAAGCGCGGGCTCGGCTCGGCATCGGCGAGGCGGAAGCTGCCGAGCAGCGCCAGCCCGTCATCGGCGACCTGCCAGGTCCCCTTGCCCTGCGAAAGCACCAGCGGCACCGCGCCGATCTGTCCGCCCAGCGTATCGAAGCTGCCGCCGAGCGTGGCGCCGAACGTGCCGCCCAGTTGGCCGATATCGAGCCGCGTCGGCCGGTCCGCCCCCATCCGCACCGCGACGCCGTTGAAGTCGAAAGCCTGCCGCGCCAAGTCCAGTCGCGCTTCGCCGGCGGCGAGGCTCAGCCGGTTGCTGCCCATGCTGCCGGTCAGCGCGATCGCGCCGGTGCGAACACCGCCGGTCAGCCGCTTGCCGTTCCAGGCGACCATCGCCGACCCCAGCGGGCACAGCCGTTGGCGATGGCCGCGCAGCACCATGCCGGAGGCGGCGATCCGCGCGAAGCCGAGCGTCTCGCACCCGGGGTTGACCAGCACGCTGGGGCCGTTCCAGCGCGCGACCAGCGGCATCGAGAGGTCTTCGATCCGCCCACTGCCGACCGGGCCGGAAAGAGTCGCGACGGTGCGCGCCGACCCCGCCCCGCCCCGGGTGGTGAAAAAGAGGTTCGACAGCGCCAGCCGCGCGCGCCCGGCCGCATAGGGCCGCAGCGTACCGGTGCCCTGGAGCTGGTCGCTGCCGGGGCGCTGCAGGAGATCGAGCGCGAGGTCCGGCATCCCGCCGCCGCCGAGCGACAGCTGCCCGGCAAGCGCGACCGCGCCCTTGGGGAAATCCAGCACCGCGCCCTGCTCGCCCGCAAAGCGGATGCGCGCACCGGAGCGCGCGGCGAGGTCGACGGCGTTCAGGCGGAGCGTGGCGCCGCGCCCGCGGGTGGCGATCCCGAGCGTGGCGGAACCATCAAAACGCCGCCCCGCGGCATCCACTGCCGAGGCGAACTTGGCGGCAAGCGGCGCCACCGGCGTCGCTGCTACTGCTTTGCGATAGCCACCAATCTGCGCGCGTGTTGACGTAGAAACAGCTGCGTCTCGCACGCGAATGCGGCCATCGAAGGCCATGACCGTGCCGATAGCATAGCGGCCGGAAGCGTCGACGATCCGGGCGCTCACCGCGTCGGTCCGCACATCGGTGCCTTGGACTGCGACCGCGCCCGTCGTTCGACTTAGGTCTCCTGCAAAATCAAGCCGGGCATTGCTGCGGCCTAGCCTGCCATAGGCCCCGCGCAGCGACGCCAGACCCAGGCGGGCATCGCCGTTCCAGCCAGCCAGTGCCGCATCGAGCGTCACGCGTACATTCCCGCTCGGCTGCAGGGCCTGGATATCCCCGCACGCCAGCCGCTGCGCCGCCAGCGGCCCGGTGAGGCTGGGAGCCCCCTTGCGGATGCGGACCTGCATCTCGGCGCCGAGGCCGACCAGATCGCAGCTTCCGAAATGCAGCTGCCCGGACTGCGCGCGCACCGTGCCGACAAACCCGTCGGTCAGCAGCCCCTTGCCGCGCAGGCCGAGCACCATCAGCCCCGCATCGCTGTTCAGCCGCAGCTGTGCGTCCGCCACCTCCACGCTGAGCCGCGGCAGGGAAAAGGTCTTGCCCGAAGACGGCGGCATCAGCCGGTCGAGCGCCCCGAGCGACAGCGCGCCATGCACGATGCGTCCCTGCACGCGCACCGTCCCCGCCTTCGCGACCAGCAGCTCGGCGCGCCACGGAGTGAGCGCCGTGCGCAACTCGATCCAGTCGGCGGTAAGGTCGGGGTTGCGCGGATCGCCGATCGAGACGTTGGTCAGCCGCTGGCGCCAGGGGGAAAGCTGCTCGATCGCATAGCGCGCAGGCACCCCGCGCTTCGCCAGTTCGCGGTCGACAAAGCCCTGCGCGATCGTCCGCCGCTGCAGCCATACCGTCGCCACGCTCGCCGACACCAGAACGAGCAGCGCCACAGCGACGCGACGCCGTCGCTTCGCCCGCGCTACTGCACTGCTCCGCCGCGCCTCGGCGTCGGTGTCATCTTCGCTTCGGTTCACGCCCGCTCCAGCCGCCTGACCGTGCGGCCCCTAGCCATAGCTCTCCGATCCTGCAAAGGTTCCTTTAGACGCCGATCAGGCGAGATCGCGGGTCCGTGCAAGGCAGGAACGACAGCCGCTCGGCGACCCAATGCAGCGCGATCGCCGCCGCGAACAGCACGAGGACAGCTCCAACGTATCGACCGGATGCATCGTCTCCCCCTGCGGTCCGCATCGCGGACTTGCGCTGCAGGCACGGCGCGGCGATAGGCTCCGGTAACGAGGCTAGCCGCTGCACCCTGACGCCGTCTAGGCTGCTGCACGCACCCCGCGCAGCCCCAGCCAATGCCGCGCCCCCGGCAGGTGCACCAGCACCAGCCGCTCGACCGCCAGCACCGCGAGCAGGCTGATCCCCATCAGCGGCAGGAACAGGCCCAGGGCGATCAAGAGCGCGAAGAAGGCGAGCGCCGCCGGCCGCGGCTCGCCCGCGCGCGGCGCGCCGAGCACGCCCTCGGGTCGCCGGCGCCACCATAGCACCACGCTGCTCACCGCGAGCAGGATCAGCCCCAGCGCGGTCAGCAGGTTGAGCAGCTGGTTGAGCCAGCCGAACGCCTGCCCCTCATGGATCGCAACGCCATAGCCGACCAGCCGATCGACCAGCCGCCGCTGCGCGAAATCCTTGCGCGAGAGGAGCTTGCCGGTGTCGCCGTCGAGCGTCAGGTCGGTGCGCAGCGGGCGATTGGCGGCATCGGACTTGGCGGTCCAGGGCTGGCCGGGGCCGGCCGGCGGCGAGACCAGCACCGGCGTCGCCAGCCGCAGCGGGCCGAGCGTCGCGATCAGCCGGTCGAGCGGGACATAGGAGACCGCCGGGTGCGCCATCGCCATGCCGTGATGCTCGGCATGCTCGCCCATCATCGCGCGGGTGCCGGCATCGGCGGCGGCGCGCTGGCGGAGCTCGTCGGCGCGGCCGGTGGTCCAGTCCTGCTTGACGGGGTGGCCCTCCACCACCCCGCGCACCGCCTTGAGATAGCCGCCCCAGCTCTTCGCCCAGGGCAGCCCGGAAATTAGCAGGAACAGCGCGAAGGCCGAGACCCAGAAGCCGGTCACCGCATGGAGATCGCGCCAGAAGCGCCGCCCGCCGGCGGTCAGCCGCGGATAGACGATGCCGCCCAGGCCCCCGCGGCGCGGCCACCACAGGAACAGGCCGGAGAGCAGCATCACGATCGTCCAGGAGGCCGCCAGCTCGACCAGATACGAGCCCGGCGTCCCGGCGAGCAACTCGCCGTGCAGCCGGAACACCACCCGCATCAGCCGCTGGTCCTCGTCGACGGTCTTGAGCACCGCCAGCGTCTGGGGATGGACATAGACGCGTGTCTCGTCCTGCCCCTTGCCGACGATGATCTGCACCCCCTGACGGTCGGTCTCGGGCAGCTGATAGCGGTGGAGCACCGATCCCGGCACCGCCCGCACTGCCGCCGCCGCCTGTTCCGCCGCCGAAGCACGCGGGCCGGTGATGGCGAGATTGGCATAGGGCGCGTCGATCAGCGCCTCGACCTGCGGGCGGAACAGGTAGATCGAGCCGGTGACCGCCAGCCACAGCACGAAGGGAATGCAGAACAGGCCGGCATAGAAATGCCAGCGCCACACGGTTGCGGTGTTCGGCCAGCGCCGACGACGGGAGTGTTGCATCTGTCCCTCCCCCTCAGAACCGGGCCTTCACGCCGGCATAGACCGTCCGCGGCTGCCCGGCGTAGACCGAGCCGGTGGTGTTGGCGAGCACCGATGCCGGGTTCTCTGCGCCTGAGGCCGCGAGGCTGTTCGAAATGACCGAGGCGGCGCCCACATAGGTGGCGTCGAACAGGTTCTGCACCGAGGCGTAGAAGCTCAGCCGCGACAGCGGTCCGCTTCCATTGGGGGGGGCGTAATGCAGGTTCAGGTTGACCAAGGTCGCCGACGGCATCGCCAACAGGTTGCTGTTGTCGACGAAGAAGCGGTCGCGATAGCCGAGCTCGGCAAAGCCGCCCAGGCCCTGCAGCGGCCCTGCCGGCTGGTCATAGCCGGCGCGGACATTGAGGAAATTGGGGATCACCCCCGGAATCGCCTTGCCGTTGCGATCGAGCAGCTTCGACACGGTGCCGGCGGTCAGCCGCTCCTGGAAGTCGGTATAATATTGGTCGTTATAGCTGTAGCTCGCGTCGAGCTTGGCACCCGGCAGCAGGCCCGGCAGCGGCTTCCAGCTCACCCCCAGCTCGATGCCGCGATGCACCGAGCGCGGCACGTTCGAGGTGTAGGCGAGCAGGTTCACGCCGGCCGATTGGCTGACCAGCTCGTTGGTAAACCATTCGTAATAGCCGGTCAGCTCGGCCTTGAAGGTGCTGCCCAGTGCCACCTTCGCGCCGAGATCGACGCCAGTGTTGCGCGGCGCCTTGAGGCTGGCGTTGTTGCCCGCGACGCCCGCCGGCGTGACGAACAGGTTGCCGGCCTGGGGGATGCCGTAGCCCGTCCCTACCCGCGCATGCAGCCGCACCGCGTCGACCGCCTGCCAGAACAGCGCCGCCTCGGGGGCGACGTTGGTGAAGTGGCGATCGGCGGGAATGAAGGCGAGCACCGGGTTCGCGCCGACCGGGTAGCTATAGGCAGTCTGGCGGACGTCGAGGATCGAGCGCTCGGCTCCGATCCCGGCGATCGCCTGCAGCCGGCCGGTAAGCTGCAGTTCCTCGCGCGCGCGCACTCCCACGTTCCGCACGTCGCCGAACACCGTCTGGGTCAGCGCGCCGAAGCCGTTGCGGCCGGCGGGGGTCTTGTTGAAGCTGTAGCTCTGGTTGTCGAGATAGTTGTAGAAGACGCCCACAAAACTGGTGGTTTCCATCCCGGCGATCCGGCCGTGATGGGTCACGTCCGAGGTGATGTTATAGCTGTCGAGCGTGCCCTTGAACGGGGTCGCGCTGGTCGGCTGGTTGACCACGCGGCTGTCGAAGGTCGCCTGAGTGCGCCAGGTGGTGTTGGGGCCCAGATCATGCTCGTAGCGGGTGCCGATGATCGTCCGGCGATCGTTGCGGGCAAGATTGCCCTCGTCCGCCGTCTGGGAGATACGCGCGCCGTTGATGCCGTTGACCAGCACCGAGATGGTGCCGCAGCCGGGCGCTGCGGTCGCCGCCGCCTGGCAGCCCTGCTGATAGGGATTGGTCAGATACTGGTTGTACGAAAGCCGGGTCGAAAGGCGGAAATCGCCTTCGTTGTAGATCAGCTTTACCGCGACACGATCGCTGCTGCCGAGTTCGAACCTGGCCAGCGCGTTGAGCGTCCCGGTCTCGTAGCCGGTATGCCCCGTGGCGCCGTCGCCGCGGACATAGCTGCCGAACACCGCGATATCGTGGCCGGAGGTCGCATGCCCGATCGTCGCATAGAGATTGGCATAGCCGTCGCCGCCCGCGTCGAACCCGGCCTCGACGCCCTGGATCTCGCGGCCCGAACGGGTGCGGAAGTTGACCGCGCCGCCCAGCGCGTAGTTGCCGTAGCGCGCCGAGGAGGGCCCGCGCACCACGTCGACCGCGCCATAGGCATGCGGGTCGGTGAGGTCGAAGCGGGCGAGGCCATCGGGCTGGGTGACGGGGAAATCATCCTCGAACACCTGCAGGTTGCGCGCGCCGAAACCGTTGCGCGCATTCGAGCCGCGCACTGAGACGCCCACATCGCGCGGGCCGTTGCCTTGGGTGACCGCGATGCCGGGCGAGAGCCGGACGATGTCGGCGATGGTCGTCGCGGGCGTGTTGCGGAAGGCGGCGGCGTCGACGGTCGTCACCGTCTGGCCGCTCACCCCTGTGGTGAGCGGCAGCGCCTTGCCGGTGACGAAGATCTCGTCGGTACCGGGCGGGGCGATGGCCGGCGGTGCGGCTTGCGGCTTCGGGGGGGCAGCATCGAGCCTGGCCAGTTCGGCATCGATCGCCGCGCGCTGGCGGAGCAGTTCGGCACGGCGTGCGTCATCGGAGGTCTGCGCGGACGCTGCAGACGCGCACAGGACGGCCGAGACGGCCGCCGAAAACAAGAGCTTGGACATGAAATCTTCCTGATCCGGGTGCGCCCGCGCGACAGCGCGAACGCATCAAAGGGCAACGGGGGATCAGGCGGCGCGCGGTGGCCCGCGCAGCGGTGGACGCAGATAGACGCGGACGATCGCAGGGAGGACCCTCGCGGTGCGGATCGCGCGTTCGAGGACGAAGGCGATCGCCAGCGCGAGCAGCGCCGGGTCGACCGCGGCGAGGCCCGGCATCGCGAGCCCGGCAAAGGCGCACGGCATCTCGGTCTTGGGCTGGTGCTCGTCGGGGCTCGAGCGATCTTCCCGCATCGGGATCGCCACCGCCATCGTCTTCGGCCCGTATCCCGAGCAGAAGCCGAGCACGATCGTGCCGCCCGACTGCATCGGCATGAACCCGGCCGGCAGCACCGCCTTCATCAGCAGCGCGGCCGCGATCAGGCAGCCGCACAGCAGGCGATGCTCAAGCAGGAGGCGGCGCAGGACGGACACGAGGCTCGAGCTATCCGGTAGCGAACGATTTGTCGAACGCTTCCAGATGGGCCTCGTGGTCCGTGCGGGAACGGGCGTCAGCCCCGGTCGCTCGCCCTGGCCTCGATCCATGCCGCAGCGGCGGAGAGGCGTGCCCGCACGCGCTCCGGCCCCATCACCGTCATCACCTCGAACAGATCGGGCGTGTTGGGCTTGCCGGCCAGCGCCAGGCGCAGCACGCCCGCGATGGCGCTGAACTGGCCCTGATAGCGCTCCGGCTCGGCCTTGTACGCCTTGCCGTTGGCAGCATAGCCATGCTTCTCGCCGATGGCGCGGACCCATTCCAGCCACGCATCGCGATCGACCGTCGGGTCGAAGCCCTCCGCCACTTCGCGCAGGATGGCGGCAAGACCGGGGGCGAGCGCGTCCCAGAGCGGCTGGCTGACCTCGTCGCGCGGCACGAAGAGATCGTCGAAGAAATAGGCCGTGTCGCTCGGCACGTCGGACCATTTGACGATGTCCTTGCGCGCCCGCGCCGCACCGCGCTCGATGTTCAGGATCGCGCGGACATAGTCGGCATGCGCGGCGAGCCGCTCGGCAAAGGGCTGGTCATGGACCTGCGCCCAGGCCAGCGCCGCGTCATAGACCTGCGCCGCGGTCATCGCACCGATCACCTCGCGGCTGATGCTCGACAGCTTGACCAGATCGAACAGCGCGCCGCTGCGGTTGAGGCGTTCGACCTGGAGCGGGAAGGTCTCCGAATCCGCCGTCGGGTTGGCCTTGCGCCAGTCCTCGAACTTGCCGTCGGCGAGGTTGAGCAGATATTCGATTACCGCCTGGCGCGGATAGCCTTCGACCGAATACCATTCGACCGCAGCTTCCGGATCATGCCGCTTGCTGAGCTTGCGACGCGACGACCCGACATTCTTCTCGATCGGCGCGATATGCGCATAGCGCGGCCGCTGCCAGCCGAGCAGATCGAACAGCTGGGCATGGACCGGGTAAGACGACAGCCACTCGTCGCCGCGGATGACGTCGGTGGTGCCCATCAGGTGGTCATCGACCACATGCGCGAGGTGATAGGTCGGTAGCCCGTCCGCCTTGAGCAGCACGATGTCCTGGTTGTTCGCCGGCACGTTGAGCTTGCCGCGGATCAGGTCGGGCAGCTCGACGCGGCCGTTGCCCTCGGCCGCCGGGGCCTTGAGCCGAATGACGAAGCTGCGGCCCTCGGCCAGCGCCGCCTGCACGTCCGCGAGGCTGCGGTTCCGCCAGATCGCCCAGCTGCCATAATAGCCGGGCGGGATCTTGCGCAGATTCTGCTCGGTGCGCATCGCCTCCAGTTCCTCGGGCGTGGCGAAGCAGGCATAGGCATGGCCGCGCACGAGCAGCTCGCGCACCACGCTCTGGTAGAGTTCCTGGCGCTCGCTCTGGCGGTACGGGCCATAGGCGCCGGTCTCGGTGCCGGCCAGCGAGGGGCCCTCGTCGAACGCGATGCCGAAGTCGTTCAATGCACCGAGGATCAGCTCGACCGCGCCGGGCACCTCGCGCTTGCGATCGGTATCCTCGATGCGCAGGTAGAACAGCCCGCCCGACTGGTGCGCGGTGCGCTCCGAGATCAGCGACACATAGAGGCCGCCGATATGGATGAAACCGGTCGGGCTCGGGCCGAACCGCGTCACGCGCGCGCCTTCGGGCAGCGACCGCGCCGGATAGCGCTGGTGGATCTCATCCATCGACAGCGTGGCCGCGGGGGTCAGCACGTCGAGGGGAAGCGCAGTTTCGGAAGTTGGATCGGTGGTCGATGACACGCGCGGAGACTTTCAAGAATTCGGTGGGGTCGCCAGATCGATCGCCTGGGCGGCTGGCGTCGACACGCCTCCTATCGCCTTCTCCGCCGGACGGGAAGTACCCCCTTCCCCGCCCGCGCCCGCCTCCGTCCATCCGCCGCCGATACTTCGGTTGAGCCCGGCGATCGCCGCCAGCCGCCGGAACCGGAGATCCGATGCGTCCAGCCGCCCCGCCAGCAGCGCACGCTCGGCATCGAGCTGCTCGAGATACGAGGCATAGCCCGCCTGATAGCGGCGACGCGCGGCGCGATAGGCCTGCTCCAGCGCCGCCACCTGCTGCTGCGCGGCCGCCGTCTCCTCCGTGACGTAGCGGACCGAGGCCATCGCGTCCTCCACCTCGCGGAACGCCTGGAGCACCGCTGCCTTGTAGGCATAGGCCGCCGCGTCGCGTCGCGCCGCCGCCGCGTCGCGGCCCGCACGCAAGGCACCGCCCTGGAAAAGCGGGGCGAGCACCGATCCGCCCAGCGCGAACAGCGACACCGGATCGGCGAGCACCGTCGATGCCACGCCGCCGGCGCTCCCCGCCAGCTGCAGCCGGGGCAGGAACGCGGCGCGGGCCGCGGCGAGGCGATGGTCCGCCGCCGCCAGCCGGCGCTCCGCCGCGGCGATGTCCGGGCGCTGCCGGACCACCTCGGAAGGCAGCGCCGCCGGTACGTCGGGGACGCCCGCCACCGCCTCGCCGGCAGACACGATGTCGGTCGGCGGGATGCCCAACAGTTGCGCCAGCGCATCTTCCTGCACCGTGCGCGCGAGCAAGGTCGAGGGCACCAGCCGCGCCGCCGCCTCCAGCGCCGCTTCCGCCTGCTGATCCTCCAGCCTGGAGGCATAGCCCGCATGAAAGCGACGGCCGATCAAGTCGCGCTCCTGGCGCCGCTCCTCGACGGTCTGCCGCACGATCGCCAGCCGGGCATCGGCGGCACGCAGGTTGAGATAGGCTTCCACCACCGTCGCGATCAGCACGATGCGCAGCGCATCGCGGGCATCCTGGCTGGCGAGCCACGCGTCGCGCGCCGCCTGGGTCGACTGGCTGAGCCTGCCGAACAGATCCACCTCATAGGCCAGGTCGAGTTCGCCCTGCCCGCGCTGCTGATCGACCCCGATCCCGAACGGATTGAGGCTGCGCGAAGTGCCCCCCGTCGCGCCGAGCGCAGCGCTCGGCTGGGCGACGGCGGCGGTGCCGCGCAGTTGCGCGCGGGCCTGCTCGATCCGCGTGACCGCGATCCGCAGGTCCAGGTTTCCGGCCAGCGCCCGCGCCACCAGCGCGTCGAGGGCGGGATCGTGAAAGCCGCGCCACCAATCCGCAGCAACCGGTCCCGCGCCGCCTCCGCCGCGCCAGCCCGCAGGGATCGTGACGGCCGCATCGCTGGGCGCCGGGTGCTGCGGGCCCGCGCAGGCGTGGAGCAACAGCAGCGCTGCCAGGCCGCCCGCGCGCTTCATCGGCCGCTTCCCGTTTCGACGCGCGTTTCCACCGACAGGCCGGGCCGCAGCCGCGCCGCCAGCGCCTGGCCGGGATCGATCGTGATCAGAATGCCGATCCGCTGCGGCACCTTGACGAAATTGCCGGTCGCATTGTCGGGCTTGAGCACGGCGAACTCCCAGCCGGTGGCCGGGGCGATCCGGGCGACATGCCCGGTGAGATGCGCCCCCCCGAGCGCGTCCACCCGGAAGCGCACCGGCTGGCCGGGGCGCATGCGGCTGGTCTGCGCCTCCTTGTACAGCGCGATGATCCAGCGATCGGGGGGCACCAGCTCCATCAGCGCGGTGCCGTTGGTGACATATTGGCCGCGGCGGACATGGATCTCGCCGAGCTGCCCGTCCTCGGGCGCGCGGATCACGGTGTGGAGCAGGTCTATCTCGGCGAGGCGGAGCTGGGCGCGCGCCGCTTCGACCTGCGCGGCGAGGCCGTCGCGCCCGACCTCCACGGTGCGCAGATCCTCCAGCGCCACCCGGCCGCCCGCGGTCGCCCGGCGCACCGCCGCTTCCGCCTGGGCAAGCGCCGCCGCCGCCTGGTCGCGCTCGCGCAGCGAGATCGAGCCGTCGACCGCGAGATCGCGCGCGCGCGCCATGTCCGCCCTGGCGCGGACCAGCTGCGCCACCGCGTCGGCTGCAGCGGCATCCTGCCCGGCGATGTCCGCCGCACGCGCCGATCGCGCCTGCCGGCTGTTCGCGAGCGCGGCGAGCTGCGCATCGAGATTGGCCTGCGCCTGCGCCACCCGCGCGCGGTAGATCGCGTCGTCGATCAGGACGAGCACCTGCCCCGCCTTCACGGGCTGATAGTCGCGGACCAGCACCTGCGCGACATAGCCGCTCACCTGCGGCGCGATCACCGTGGTGCGGCCGCGGACCAGCGCATTGTCGGTCTTCTGCGCGCTGCCCGACAGCGGCCCGATGCCCCAGATCTGCAGGATCGCAGCGATCGCGACGAGCAGCGCGAGGGCACACAGCGCGGTGACGATCGGCCGCGGGCGTGGCGGATGCCACACCGTCTCGGCTGCGGCGGCGGGCGCGGCGGGCGGCGAAGTCGGCTGGGTCATGCGGCGCCTCCGGCGGGCGGCGTGGCGCGCAGCCGCCGCATTTCCTGTTGGAGGATGACGAGGGCGAGGAACGCCGCCAGCCCGAGCGCGAGCAGCGTGACCACCCAGAAGGTGTCGTTGAAGGCGAGGATGTTCGCCTGGTTCTGCAACGCGGTGCCGAGACGCGCGCGCGCTTGCGTGTCGGCGGCACCGGGATCGGCAAGGAGCGGCGCGAGCTGCCCCGCCCCGGCCGCGATCCGCTGGGCGGCGAGCGGATCGCCCTGCGGCATGGCATCCGCCAGGATCTCGGCATGCACCCGCGCCCGAATCGTCTGGAGGCTGCCGAGCAAGGCCGCGCCGGCCAGTCCGCCCAGATTCTGGGTGGTGCTGAACAGCACGACGAAGCTCACCAGGTGCGTCGGCCCGCGCTCGAGCACGCGGCCGATGCCGAACAGCAATGCCGGGCCGAGGAAGAGGACGGTGCCGAGGCCGAGCAGAGACTGGCTCACCATCAGCTGGGTCGCGCGGGTATCCGAGGTCGAATGGGTGTCGAGCCACGCTCCCAGCGCGATGACCAGGGCCGAGCACAGCATCATCGGCAGCGCCCGATCCGGCCGGGCCAGCCACGCCGCCAGCGCGATGCCGCCGATCATCGCCAGCAGCACCACGGCGAAGAGCCCGTGCATCTGGTCGTTGGTCAGCCCGCCCAGCGCCAGCAGGCCCACCGCCGCATAGGTCTGCTCGGTCAGCGCGATCCGCACGACGAGCGAAATGCCGGCGATCAGCAGGATGTCGGCGGTGCCAAACCAGCGGACCTGGAGCAGCGGCTGTGCGCGGCGATCCTCGATCAGCAGGACGAGCCCGAGCAGCAGCAGCGCGCCCGCGAACATCCAGCCGAGCCAGGGCGCGTCGCTCCACCAATAGAAGCGGCCGGAGGCGAGGCCCGTGCAGCCGAGCAGCATGCCGGCCATGGCCAGCGTGATGGTGAGGGCGTCGAGCGGCTGGAATACTTTGCTGCGATCGGTGGGCGGCAGCGGCCGCAGCGTCGTCAGCGCCCAGGCGGCGAGCGCGAGCGCGAGTTCGATCCCGTGCACGCCGGCCCAGTGATCGGACGCGACGCGGTCGAGCGGCACCATCCGCGCGATCGGGATGGCGAGCTGCGGCAGGCTGAAGCCGACGACCACTGCCATCGGCCGCATCCGGATGGGAAAAACTTGGAAGACGCTGTAGAGCCCCATCGTCGTCAGCCCGCCCGAGGCGACGCCGCTGATCGCCCGCGCGAGCACCGTCGTGCCGGTAGAGGGGAAACACAGCGCGATCAGTTCGCCGAGGATCAGCGTGCCGAGGATCGCGTGCAGGCAGGCCGGGATGCCGAACTGCATCCGCGCCCGGACCAGCAGCAGATTGGCCGTGGCGTTGAACGCGACGAACACCGCGAGGAGCAGATTGGCCTCCGCCACGTACAGGCCCATGTTCCCGGCCATCACGTAGAGATTGGTGGTGATCAGCGCATTGCCGAGCCCGCTCGCCAGCGCCAGCACCGCGCCCGAGATCGCATAGACGACGCGGTCGCCGCTCGACAGGCGCGGCGAATAGGGCGCGCCGGGAAAGAGCGGCCGCTCCTCCGGCGCGAAGATGTAGCGGCGCTCCGCCATGATGTGCACGGCCCTCCCATATGGCGCCGCCGGTACGGTCGGTCAGCACGTCCCCGCCACTCTCCGCGAGACGCGCATGCGATCCAAGCTATCCCTGGGTTTGCCCTGTGGTTCCGAAGCGCCCCCCAACCGGAAAAGGCGACGCCAGCGTTGCCGCTCAAATCTTTGGAAAGCGCCGGGTTTGCATCGCGACCGAAGGCTGCGCGGCGGGAGAAGGTTTCATCGGAGGGCCACGTTGCGGACGCGCCGGCTTCGGCCGAAGACGAGGTGTCGTCCCGGCACGGCCGCGACGGGCGCCGGACCGGCGACGCGCACCCTGGCGGCCTTCCTCAACGCCGGGCGATTGTGGCGGGCGCTGACGGCAGAGCCCCCCCAACCCACGCCGCAAAGGCTGGCGGATTTTGCTGAATGCCCCCGAAACGCACAGGAAGCGAAACCGAAACCCCGCCCGTCCGAAGTAACGCATAGCATGCAATGCACGACACCGGGTTACGGCAATGTATAACTGAGCCGTCTGCACGCATCCTCCATGTCATCCGTAACCAAATTTCCTCCCAGTGCGGCATTACGCTTCGCGGAGTTGAAACGCGCACATTTGATAGCGCGGGATCAATTCGCGCAGTACTTCCCTTTCGCTCGGCGAGGAACGATCATGCCCACCAAGTCCGTCATTCTGTTCGAGAGCACATTGGGCCGCATGCTGCGGTCCGCGAGGGGCGGCGCTGTCCACGATTCGCTCGACGCAATCCCGCTTACATGGTCCGCGAACATGCCAGACCCGGTCCGCGAAGCACTGTTGCAGCGGCCGGTACTCAACAACCAGGTGCAGTTGCTTCTGGCGGAGGAAGTTCGGCGGATCGTGCTGACGCGCATCGGGCCGATGGTCGGCCCGCACACCGTCGAGAGCGGTAACATACGCAATGCGGTCGAGCGCCTGATGCTCGCGGAGCTTCCCGTCCTGCAACGGCGCGTGAACGACGTGATCGCCGCAAGCCTCAAAACATCTGCGGCATGGGACGCATATCGGGTCGACAGCAAGAAGGAAGTCGCGCGCGTCGGCCTGACGCTGATCTTCCTGGCGGCCGGCGTTGCTGCCGCACCGCCCACCGGGGGCGCGTCGCTCGTGCTGGCGGTGATCAGCACCGTTCGCGGCCTCACCGACGCCGTCAAGAAGTTCACCGAGACCTACCGGTCCGCCGAGGAGAGTCGCGAGCGGGTTCTCCTCGAGATCCGCAAGCTTCGCGAGATGTACCAGAAGAGTCCTGCGCTCGGCCGAACGGTGCAGCTGGGGGGCGCGGTCGCCCACGCGCTCACCATCGGCAAGATGCTGGCGCTGGGGCAGCACGACTTTCTACCGGGCTTTGCCCGAATCAAGACCGAGCTGAATGCCTATAAGGGCAAAGTCGGTCATCTCGGCGAGCATTCGGAACGTCTCGCGCGCAAGCTGTACGACATGATCGAGGAAATCGACGCCCATATCGACGCCCATGGCGAAGAGACGGCGTCCGGCGCGCGGCTGGTAGCGCTCCGCAACAAGGTCACTGCGCTGCTCGAGTTCGGCGTCACCGGCCGCAGGCACGGGTTGCGCGGCACGTTCACCATCACCGAGGCGTGGCAGAAATGTCAGCGCGAGATGGCGCAGATCGCGGCGGTCGAACGCGCGTTCAGCGACTTGAAGGCGCTGGATTCCCGCGAGAAAGCCGTGCTCCTGGCGGACCGCGCGCTCACGCTGTTGACCAATGCGGGTGTAGGCGCGGCGAGCTATAATGCGGCAATGGCGCTTCCCCACGCGGCCGGCAGCGGAGCGGTGGAAGACGCGCTTCGCCTGACACAGAGCGGCCAGCCATCCGGTGGCGGCATCGCCGCATTTTCGCTGGGTTTCATGCGGCAGTTCATGAGCCTGTTCAAGGATGCGCATGCGCTCGCCAAGGAGCTTGGGATCGTGAACGCCGCATCGACGGACATCAGTGCCGAAGCGAAGGCCATCGAGGCGAGCTTCAACGGATTGCTGGCGCAGCCACCGGAACCGCGACTGCCGTCGGCGACACTGGCGGAGGCCAGCCGTGCACGACGGCCCTTGCCGCCGCCGCCTCTCGGACGGGACAAGGCCCTGCCCCCGCTTCCGACGATGACCAGTTCCCATTCGGCTTCGTCGTTGCAGCCGCCGGCACACACCTATCCGCCGCGGCTCAACGCGACCTCCTCGCCTATCGATCGGCCTTTACCGCCCCGACCACGGCGGTGAGCCCTGCCAGGCGCGCGGATCGCCGGAGCCGCGTAGCGGGGGATCGGTACCTTGGTGGCGGAAGCTGTTCCGATTTCGCAGGTCGCGTCCGCCGCTATTGGAAGTAGACGGCCGGGCTGGATCGCGCGGTGCATCGCGCGGTGCATCGCGCGGTGCAGCGGCAGGATGGGATCTCGGTCGTACCGTGGCAATTCATCGTTGACGCGCCACGCCCACAGGTTCTCCGCCAGAACAGAAGCCCCTGATCGGCCACCGCTTCATGTTAGCGCTCACAATTTAACCGGTTACATTCTCGCCTTGATATCTCAACTTGTTTTTCTCATAGTTTGAAAAAGCAAAATAATTTCCGCCAACGAGCGGTGATGTTTCAAATGGGAGAGGAACGCGTCATGTCAACGTCGCTAAAACTATGCCTGCTGCTCGGCAGCGTGCTGTCGGGGGCCCCCGCGTTCGCGCAGACCGGATCGGCCCCGATTCTCGCCGCACGGGGGGCGCAGAACCAGACGCCGCCGTCGGCCGCGGTGGGACAGGATAGCGCCGCCTCCGCCCCGGATGGCACCACCGACACTCGCGACGAGATCGTCGTCACCGGCATCCGCGCCAGCCTCAGTTCCTCCGCGCAGGTGAAGCGGGAGGCCAACCAGATCGTCGACTCCATCAGTGCGGTGGATGTCGGCAAGTTCCCGGATGCAAATATTGCCGAATCGCTCCAGCGCATTACCGGCGTGGCGATCGACCGTTCGGGCGGCGAAGGCCAGTTCATCACGGTTCGCGGCCTCGGCCCCGAGTTCAATACCGTACTGGTCAATGGTCGCGTCATGGCGACCGACAATGCCGGCCGGGAATTCTCGTTCGACGTCCTCTCGTCGAACATGATCCAGCGCACCGATGTCTTCAAATCGAGCGTGCCCGAGCTGCAGGAAGGCGGCATCGGCGCGACGGTCAATATCGTGACGGCCCGACCGCTCAAGGGCCCCGGCGGCTTCCAGGCCGCCGCGCAGATCGGCGGCATCTATGATCGCTCGCGCAAGAATGTCTCGCCGGACCTTGCTGCGACCGTCTCCTACGCCAACCCGGACAAGACCTTCGGCGTACTGCTCGCGGGCTCGTACACCAAGCGCAAGAGCCAGACGGACACGATCGCCATCGACGGCTGGATCAACGGTCGCCCGAACATCGTGCAGTCGATCGGCGGCGTGCCGACGATGATCACCGGCAGCGACCCGCGCTACCCGGTCACCGGCAACGCCAACCTGCCGCAGAGCCTCTACTATCAGCGCGCGCAGGAGGAACGCGAGCGGATCAACGTCTCCGGCGCAGTCCAGTTCAAGCCCAGCGACACCCTCGAGATCACCGTCGACGGCATCTACTCGCGCTTCAACATCTCCGGCGTAACGCGTCGCCTCGACAACTTCATGGCCGCGCCCTATTTCCAGCCGACCTTCGACGGCACCAACACCGCCACCAGCCTGACCATGCTGGGGCGCGACTTCATCGCCCAGAATCCGCAGTTCCTGGCCGCGAACCCGGACCTGACCAACAACGGCGTCAACGCCAAGGTCGACCACGTCTACAACACGACCAACCGCAAATCGGACAGCTATCAGATCGGCGCCAACCTCAAGTGGAACCCGGCGGACAACATCGAACTGCGCTTCGATGCCTCCACCACCGGCGCCAATCGGCGCTCGCCCAACGCCTATCTCGTCTATGGCGCGCTGCTGCCGTACAATTACGATTTCAAGCTGGACGGCGGCAACGGCATCCCGTCGATCTCGTACGACAACAACATCATCAACAATGCCGATTTGATGCGCCTGCACTATATGGGCATCGACGCCAACCGCTCGCGCGATCGCGGATCGGAATATCATTTCGACACGAAGTTCGACGTCGACGACTCGATCCTGCGCAACGTCATGGTCGGCCTGTCCTATACCGAGCGGCGCAAGATCAACCGCTCGTTCAACAACAGCGATACGAGCTGCACCTATTGCGGCTATCAGGTGCCGATCGCGCAGGGTCTGCTGAAGCCCTACCAGTGGAGCGACCTGCTCGGCGGCGGACAGAATATCCCGCCATCGATGTTCGAGGTCGATCCGCAGGCTTTCCTCGCCTATCTGAACGATCCCGCCACGCTCGCCATCCCGTCCAACGGCCGCACTCCGGCGCAGCAGGCGGCGTTCGCAGCGCAGGTGCAGGCGCTCGACGGCGGCCCCTTCGGCGTGCGCGAGCAGTTGCGCGGCACCGTCAACGTGCGCGAGCGGCTCACTGCCGGCTATATCAGCATGCAGTTCGGCAACGATCGCTGGACCGGCAATGCCGGCGTGCGCGTGATCCGCACCCAGGTGCTGTCCTCAGGCTTCGACACGCCGGTGACGAGCATCAACAACACGCCCGGCGACGACACGCTGCAATATACCTATGGCCCCGCGACCGCGATCGCGGTGCGCAGCAGCTACGTCAACGCCCTCCCCTCCGCCAACATCAAGTACAGCCTGACCGAGAAGCTGATCGCACGCGCCGCCTTCTCGCAGACGATCACCCGGCCGACGCTGACCGACCTGGGCGTCAACAACGACTATGGCGGCCGCATCGCGGTGCCGCTGTCGTCGGGCGGCAATCCCAATCTGCTGCCGTTCCGCTCGACCAACTATGATCTGTCGCTCGAATGGTATCTGTCGCGGGTCAGCTACATCAGCGTCGGCGGCTTCTACAAGGACCTGTCCGACTTCCTCGAACTGCAAACGCTGCCGGTTTCGCGTTTCGGCAGGACCTATCAGGACACCCGCACGCGCAATGGCCAGACCGGGACGATCAAGGGCATCGAGGTCGGCGCGCAATATTCGCTGGATGCGCTGGGCGGCTTCGTCGGCGGCTTCGGGGTGACCGGCAACTACACCTATGTCGCCAGCAGCGCCAAGCGCGACCAGACGCTGAGCGATTTCTCCTGCGGCTATAACGGCCTGTCGCCGCATTCGGCGAACGGCAGCGTGTTCTACGAAAAATACGGCATCTCGGCGCGGGTCTCGTACAATTGGCGCTCGGACTATCTGCGCAATTGCCGCGACAGCCAGTCCCGCCCGCGCAACCGCTCGTCCTACGGGCAGCTCGATTTCAACCTGTCCTACGATCTCACGCCCAACTTCCAGGTCTATCTCCAGGGCGTGAACGTGACGAACACGTTGATCGACGAATGGTCGGCCATCGAGGAGCGCTATCTGCTCCAGCAGGAGACCGGCGCGCGCTACAATTTCGGCGTGCGCATCAAGCTTTGAGACGGCGGCGGCGGCACCCGCCGCCGCGCATGTCCGCCCCCGGTACCGGCCGTGGCCCGGCCTGAACCCAAGTTTAAACCCTTGGCTGCCCCGCCGCGACGGCCGGACGCGAATGCCTCCCACGCGTGTTGCCGTTCGACCAGAACATCTTCGACGAGACCCGGAACGCCGTCAGCGGCTTCGAGGCGCTGCTGGAGATTTGCCGCAGCGACCGCACGAAACATCTGAAGTCGCTGGGCGACGCGCCGATCGCCGGGGAGTTCGAGGCGGCCATCCTGCCGGCGCACACGATCAAGAGCGCAGGCCGGATCGTGGGCGTCACCCGCCTCGGTGCCCCGGCGGAAGCGTTGGAAACCCGGCTGCGGACGGGTGGGTACGTGACGATGTCAGTGCGCTACCTCCCCGGCTCCCCGCCTGGTCAAAATAGTCCATCGTCATCGTCCCGGCCATCCTTGTCTGGCGACGGCGGCACGCCGTCCGGCGGCGTGATGGCGAAGCGCTGGTGCACCTGTCGCTCGCTCGCCATCGTGTAGGCGCGGGCGAGTTGGTCGAGCAGCGGAGCAAGCAGCGCCGCCGTCGCTTCGTCGGGCATGTCGCACGGCACGCCCAGCAGGGCGAGCTGCTCGGCAGCCTGGCGCAGAAGTGCGCCAAAGTCGGCTTCGCAGTCGATCGTGCGGCTCGTCGTGTCGATGATGCCGGTGACCGAAGCCGCGTGCGCCTCCAGCCCATCCATGCCCGCGCGCATCCGAACGGCACCGTCGTGGATGCAGGCGAGCGACGCGGCGAGCGCTTCCGCAGGATCCACCCCCGGCACCGCATCCGGGTCACGCAGGGCGGATACCGCTGCGACCAGCGTCTCGACCGACGCGCGGATCCCGCCCGACACGGTCGCCAGGGTGGTCGCGAAACCGCGAATCTCGGACGCGACCATCGCCAGCGCCTTACCCTCGTCGCCCAGGCGATAGCAGCGCAGATCGGTGTTCCATGCCATGAGATGCACGTCTTCGTTGACGCGGTGGACGATCCGCAGGCGCGCCGCCAGCCGCTCCGCACTCGCCGAAGTGGACGCGCCGAGGCGCTGGGCGCGGGCATCGGCGTCGCGCAGCTTGGTGGTCACCGCGCGCACGTCTGCCACACTCTGCTCGAGCGCGGCGAGAAAGGCAGCCTTGTCGTCGCCGGCCTGCGCCTTCGCGCCTTCCGCCTTGATCTCGAGCAGCGCGGCGGTGCTGGGCGCGATGCCGGTCAGATTTTCCGCAAGCCGCAGCGAATCGCGGTGGAAATCGGCAATCGCATCGGCCGCCTGCGCCGCGAGAAGGGCAAGGACATGGCCGCTGGCGAGCAGCACCGGGGCTGGATCGGCGGGATCCCCCTGCTGGCGCAGGTCGATCACCGCGCGCAGGCCCAGGGCGATATGTTCGAGCCGCTGGCGGGTGATGTCCCCGATCTGCATGGCACCGATCGCGCCGCCTACCTTGGTGCGGATGTCGCGCGCGACGTCGGCGATCCGCGCCGCGCGGCCGGCATCCTCCACCTGGTGGCGCTGGAGCGCGGCGGCATCGGCGGCGAGCTTGCGCGGCACCTGCGGGATCACCCGCGCACACTCCTCGCCCAGCTGGCTGTCGACCTCGAGCAACGCCGGGATGCTGGCGGTCAGTTGCTCGATGTCGTCGCCGATGCCCGCGATCTCGCGTTCGCCCAGATCGAGTCTCTCGGACATTGTATCGGCGAAGGCGGAAAAGCCGTTCTGACCGGCGGCGGCAACGCGGATATTCAGCCCGCAGATGCGCAGGAAGTCGAGCGTGCGCATCACCTGGCCGAGTTGATGGCGGAGCGGCTGCGCGCCCTTGGCGATCCGCTCCAGCCCCTCGCGCCGCGCTGCCTGGACTTGCGGTAGCCGTTCCAGCCGGTCGGCCGTCGCCTGCATGTTGGCGATTGCGGCTTCTGCGGCGTCACGGCCCAGCGCGTTGAGGACGCTCTCCAGCTCCGCCACCAGCTGCTCGACGATGACATGCGCCTGGGCCAGCGCTTCGCCGGCCGTGACGAACCGGGCATCGAGCCCCGCAGCGATGCGGGTGATGCTCGCCTCGATCGCGGGCAGCGACAGCTCGGCGCCGGGATCGGGTTCGGGAGTGTCGCCGACGTACACGTTAGGCTCCTTTCCCGACGCTTATCGATTGGCCACCGCGAGCAGTTCGCTGGCGATGTTACCGAGCGGGATGACCCGCTCGGCCGCATCGCGTGCGATCGCTTCCTTGGGCATGCCGAACACGACTGAGGTCGCCTCGTCCTGCGCGAAGGTGCGGGCGCCGGCCTGGCGCATCTCGAGCAGCCCGCGCGCACCGTCGTCGCCCATGCCGGTCATGATGATGCCGACCGCGTTCGATCCCGCCGCGCGCGCCGCCGAGCGGAACAGTACGTCGACCGAGGGGCGGTGTCGCGAGACCAGCGGCCCGTCGCGGACAGAGACATAGTAGCGCGAGCCCTGGCGATCGAGCATCAGATGCTTGCCGCCCGGCGCGATCAGCACCTGGCCGCGCAACACCGGATCGCCGTTCGCCGCCTCCTTGACGTCGACCTCACAGAGGCTGTCCAGCCGCTGCGAGAAGGCGCGGGTGAAATGTTCGGGCATGTGCTGGACGATGACGATGCCGGGCGAGTTGGAGGGCAGCGCCTCCAGCACCTCGCGCAACGCCTCGGTGCCGCCGGTCGACGCGCCGATGCACACCACCATCTCGGTCGTGCGGCTCATCGGCCGGTTGTCGGGCGGCGGCAGCATGGCGTCGGCGGTGAGCTTCTTGGGCGGCGCCTCGCTGCGGAACGTCGGCACCGCGGCGCGACCGCGCACCCTGGCGCGCGCCGCCGCCTTCACCACGTCGCGGATCTGGAGATGATGCTCGGCCAGGTGATCGGCCACGCCGTAGCGCGGCTTGAGGATCACGTCGACCGCACCCGCCTCCATTGCCTGGAGCAGCGTTTCCGAGCCCTCCTCGGTCAGCGACGAGCACATTACCACCGGGATGGGGCATTGCGACATCAGCTTCTTGAGGAAGGTGATGCCGTCCATCCGCGGCATTTCGACGTCGAGCGTGATGACGTCGGGCACCGCTTCCTGGATGCGCCGCGCCGCGCTGAACGGATCCGCCGCGGTGCCGATCACCTCGATCGCCGGATCCTCGCTCAGGATCGAAGCCATGGTCTGGCGTACACTCGCCGAATCGTCGACGATCAGCACGCGGATCTTGCCGCCGGTCATGCCTGCTTCCTCTGAAACACGGTGCTGCCCACCGGCGTGAGCGGCAGGCCCATGCCGTGGATGGATTCCGAATGGCCGAGGAACAGGTATCCGTTCGGCGCCAGGCAATCGAGCAGCCGGGTCAGGACGGCGCGCTGCGTTGGCTTGTCAAAATAGATCAATACGTTACGACAGAAAATCAGGTGCATCGGCTCACCGACCGGATAGCTTTGGTCCATCAGGTTCAAGCGGGCGAAGCCAACCGCGCTGCGCAGCTCCGGGGCGATCCGCACCTCGCGGCGACGGCGATCCTTGGGAAGGCGAACATAAGCGCGTTGCAGCGCCGCCGGCACCGGCGCCAGCATGTCCGCCGGATAGATGCCCTTGCGCGCGGTGGCGAGCACGTCGGTGTCTATGTCGGTCGCCAGGATGCCGAAGTCGAAGCCGCCATAGCGCGCGGCATGATCGTCGAGCACCATTGCCAGCGTATAGGGCTCGGCCCCGACCGAGCAAGCGGCACTCCAACCCCGCAGCGAGCGAACGCCCTGCTCCAACAGCGCCGGCAGCGCCGTCTCCAGCAGAAAATCGAAATGGGCGGGCTCGCGGAAGAAGTCGGTCTTGTTGGTGGTGACGGCGTTGATCAGCAGCGGAGTTTCCGTCGCGGTGAGCGCGCCCGCGAACAGCGCGTCGCAATAGGCGTCGAGCGTATCGATCCCCACTGCGTGCAGCCGCCGCCGCAGCCGCCCCTCCACCATCGTCTTCTTGGGGTCGGCCAGCTTGATCCCGGTGACCTCATAGACATACTGGGCCAGCCGCGCGAAGTTGCGCGCGCTCAGCGTGTCGGCGCGGGCGGCGACAAGGGCCTGGGCGGCGGTCATGCAGCGAGCACCGGCGGGATCAGGCCGCCGCGGCCGGGCGATCGAGCACTCCGGCTTCGTCGGGCGAGAAGATCCGGCCCATTTCGACCAGCACGACGAAGCCTTCGGCGCGCCGGAAGACGCCGCCGATATAGTCGGACGGCCAGTGGACTCCGATATCAGGGGCCGCCTCCAGCTGATCGGTAGCGACGCTGCACACTTCGAGCACCCGGTCGACGACCAGCCCGAGCATCAGTACCCGGTCGCCGATCGGCACGTCGACCACGAGGATCCGCGTGCTGGGCGTCGGCGCGCTGGCGGGCAGGCCGAGGCGGAGGCGCAGGTCCACCGTGGTCACGCCCTGCCCGCGCATGTCGGTGAGGCCCAGCAGATAATCGGGGCCGTTGGGCAGGCGGAAGGTTTCGCGATAGTCGAGGATCTCGCGGACGAGCGAGACCGGCACCGCGAACACTTCCGCCCCCAGGCCAAAGGTGACGATCTGCAGCTCGCCGCCGCTGCTCATGCTGCCTGCACTCCGAAATCGGAGTCGTCCGCATCGGGGCCGCCGCTGTGGAGGTCGAGTGCGAACCCGTGCGCGCGCGCCTGCTGCTCCGCGACCGACGGGCCGCGTGGCGCGGCCTTGGGCGCCTTGGCGGCGGCCCGGCTGCGCGGCGCTTCGGCGGCGCGGCTGCGCGCTGCCTTGGGCACGTCGCGGTGGCTGCCGCCCTGCAGCTGGAAATAGGCAATGCTGGCCTGCAACTCGTCCGCCTGGGCGGCGAGCTCGACCGAGGTCGCCGAGATTTCCTCCGAGGCGCCGGCATTCTGCTGGGTCACTTGGTCGAGCTGCTGGATCGCCTTGTTGATCTGCACCGCACCGATGTCCTGCTCGCGGCAGGCGGCGCTGATCTCGCTGACCAGTTCGGCGGTGCGGCGGATGTCCGGCACCAGCTTGCGCAGCATCTCGCCGGCTTCGACCGCGGCCTTGACCGTTTCGGACGAGACCGAGCTGATCTCGGCGGCGGCACCCTGGCTGCGCTCGGCCAGCTTGCGCACCTCCGAGGCAACCACCGCAAAGCCACGACCATGTTCGCCGGCACGGGCGGCTTCCACCGCGGCGTTGAGCGCGAGCAGATCCGTCTGCCGGGCGATTTCCTGGACGATGCCGATCTTCTCGGCAATCGTGCGCATGGCGCCGACCGCGCGTTCGACTGCCTCGCCGCTGCTTTCGGCGGAGAGCGCCGACTGGCGAGCCATCTTCTCGGTCTGCGCGGCATTTTCGGTGTTCTGGCGGATGTTCGCCGCCATTTGCTCCATCGAGGCGGAGACTTCCTCGGTCGCCGCGGCCTGTTCGGTGGCGCCCTGCGACAGCTGTTCGGAGCTGGCCGAGAGTTCCTGGCTGCCGGAGGCGACCTGTTCGGCCGAAGTGCGGGTATCGGCGATAATCACGCGCAGCCGGTCGATCATGCGGACCAGCGAGGTGCCGAGCATGTCGTTGTCGCACAGCGGCTTGTGCGTGATCGTGAGGTTGCCCTCCGCGATCTTGTTGGCCAGGTCGGCGGTGAGCCGGAGATTGTCGATCAGCAAGTTGATCGCGTCGCGCATACGGCGGTGGTCGCCCTCGCAGGCCATGTCGACCCGCTCGCGCAAGTCGCCCGAACTGACCAGGCCGAGTACGCGATTACCTTCGGTGATCGGGATCATGATCGCGTCGAGCATGCCGTTGATGCCCGAAATCAGCGACGCGAAGTCGCCGACGAAGCGCTTCTCGTTGCCGCGCTCATTGAGCTGGCCGGCGGTGGAGGCAGCGATCAGCCGCTGTACTTCCGCGGTGATCTCGCGCAGGTTCTTCCGGAGCGTCTCGACCGTGTCGTTGATGAAGGCCTTCTTGCCCGGAAACTGATCGAGCGGCGCGTCGAAATTGCCTTCGCCGAATTCCTTGATGCACGCCATCGCCTTCTTCTTCACGGCAATGTGGGCGGCGACCATCTCGTTCACGCCCTTCGCCATCGCGGCGAAGTCACCCGGGAACTTGTTCACGGAAAGGATGACGTCGATGTCGCCCTTCTCGTGCTCCGAGTACATCTGCTGCATCTCGCTGAGGATGCCCTTGAGATTGGAGCGCAGCGTCTCGATGGTATCGTTGATGAACGCCTTCTTGCCTGGCAACTGCTCCAGCTTCGCTTCGAAATCGCCCCGCCCGAACGCCTCGACACAGGCCATAGCCTTCTTCTTCACGGCGATGTGACTGGCGACCAGCGCATTTACGCGCTTTGCGATCGTGGCGAAGCTGCCGTGAAACTCGTCAATGGGCAGCATCACGTCGATATCGCCGCGGTCGTGCTCGGCCTGCATCTCCGCGACACGTTCGTTGAACGCACTCACCGGCCGCACGGCCCTGTCGAGCAGGCCGTTGATCGCGACGAGGATCTCGCGCGTCTGGCCTTTCGTGAGCGAGGGATCGGCCCGCTCGCTGATATCGCCGCGCGCCATCGCGCTTTCCACGCGCGCGAGCTCCGCCAAAACGGTGTTGCCCGCCACGCCGCCAAGAATATTGATCGACATAAACATCCTCTCGTCACTGCTGTTCGACGTAAATTTTGGATCATCGCGAACGCGGATCATCCAGCTTCGGCGTGAATTCTCAGGCGAGCTGCAGCCGGACGCACGACATCGGCGCCGTGGGCCGAACACGGCATCGGCAGCGGAATGCGACTGCGGCTCATGCGCCGACTCCAGCGGTTGCCTTGCCGATGAACGCGGCGAAGATGGCGTGGAGGTCGGGGAGGACGACGACGCCGTCGTCGCGGCGGACCAGGGTGCGGACGAACTGGCGGCGCCAGCGCATGCCGACGGCGGGGGGCTCCTCGCTCGCGCTCTCGGCGA